>JAFAJU010000149.1 GCA_019236035.1 Verrucomicrobiota bacterium
CCAGAAACGATCCGGTTCCGGCCAGTTCGGCGCACCTTCATACATCAAAACTGTTGCCCCATTACATAGAGGTCCATACACCGTATAGCTATGGCCAGTGACCCAGCCGATATCTGCTGTGCACCAATAAACGTCCTCCTCCTTAAGATCGAAAACAACCTTGGTCGTCAGGGCCGCTCCTAACAAGTATCCGGCACTGGTGTGCAGTATCCCTTTCGGTTTACCTGTCGAACCGCTCGTGTAAAGAATATACAGTGGGTCTTCAGCATCCATTGGATCAGCTGGGCAATTTCCATCGACGTATTCCATTTCCCGGTGCCACCACACATCCCGGCCTTCCTTGATATGAATTTCGTTGTTAGCCCGGCGCAAAACTATCACTCGCTCGATCTGCTCGTTATCTGTTAGGGCATCATCGACGTTCTTCTTGAGCGGTACAATTGCCCCGCGCCGGTATCCGCCATCTGCGGTGATGACCATCCTGGCTTGGCTGTCGCTGATCCGATCTTTAATCGATTCAGAACTGAACCCGCCGAACACCACAGAATGAACCGCGCCAAGCCTCGCACAAGCCAGCATCGCAATCGCAGCCTGCGGACACATTGGCATGTAGATGATGACTCGGTCACCCTTTCTGATTTGATTCCGCTTCAGCACATTGGCGAACTTGCAAACTTCCCGGTGAAGCTGCTGGTAAGTAAGCGTCACTCTCTCACCCGGCTCGCCCTCCCAGATCAGCGCCGCCTTGTTTCGCTTCGGTCCATCCAGATGCCGGTCAAGACAGTTTTCCGAAACATTCAGTTTGCCCCCGGCAAACCACTTCACGAACGGTTCTTTCCATTCGAGAACTGTCTTCCATTTCTTCTGCCACACGAGAAGCTCGGTCGCCTGTTGCGCCCAGAATTTCTCCGGGTTTTTTATCGATTTGCGATATAGTTCCTGGTATTGCTCGAGACTTGAGATGTGCGCGTTTTTCGAGAACGATTTTGCCGGCTTAAAGACCCGATTCTCGATCAGGTGCGATTCGATGTGGGTGGTCATTTGGGGGATACGAATGGTTCGTTGTTAGAGTCTTTATCTAAACGGGACAAATAAAAAGGCGAATGTCTGGTGGTGTCACTTGGATCATGGCACTACCACCGGTGAGGTTTTCCTTCCGCAGCCGGAAGGCCGATGGCGCGCAAGTGAGGGTTCCATTGGTATGATTCATACCTTGACCACCGGCAAAGGATAGCGAAGAACCAGTTCGCCATCCAAAAGTATCTCAACATGGTGCAGGCCGAAACTCTGGAACTGCACGCCCGCAAACAAGTTTACGTTAGTCACGTGTCCCTCCAGTTCCTTTAGCTCAAAATCGATGTGTGATTCAGCAATGATTTGGACCTCCTCGATGCCAAGAATTCGAGACGTTTGGCGAAACTTGCCAAAACCACCACACCAGCGCGTCCATAGGCAGAGCTTCAACAGGCCGACCGGGAGGGCCGGCGTTGGCAGGACGTTGATGACTCCCACCAGCGTCTGAAGACCATTCAACTCCTGCCGCACATCTTCGCACAAAATCGACGCTTGCAGATCAGGAAGGACATTGTTAGCTACCATGGAGTCTCTCTCAGCGTTCGCCGGCTTCCCGTATGAATTTAAGCGATTCCGGTCAACGCTCCAGCGGGCTCAAATCGCGGCCTCACCCCGTTCCTCGGTCCGAATTCGAATCGCTTGTTCGATCGGTATCACAAAGACTTTTCCGTCACCAATCTTCCCGGTTCGAGCCGCCTCGACAATGGTTTCCACGGCTTTAGGGACGCGGTCGTCCGGCACCACAATTTCAAACTTCACCTTCGGAAGAAAATCGACTGTATATTCGCTGCCGCGGTAGATCTCCGTGTGACCCTTTTGACGCCCGAAACCTTTCACTTCGCTCACGGTCATCCCCTCAATCCCAATCTCGGTCAAGGCCTCCTTAACGTCCTCCATCTTAAAGGGTTTAATGATCGCCTCGATTTTCTTCATAACTTCCGAAGATTCAGACACGAGCGCCTAAAACGCAAGGAAACAGACCAGATTTCGCCGGCCGCGCGGTCTACCGGAGTCCGCGGAATCTTGCCGCGATCTCGGCCAACACCGCCGGCAACAATTCATGTTCCGCCTTCTGAATCCGGGCGTGTAGCCGTTCCGGCGTATCATCTCGCAATATCGGCACGGTCTTTCGGGCCAATATTTTGCCCGTATCAACGCCGGCGTCGACGTAGTGCACCGTGCACCCTGTCACTGTTTCTCCCGCCGCCAACGCCTGCTTCCAGGCTTCCAATCCCGGAAACTTCGGGAGAAGCGATGGGTGGATGTTAATGATTCCGCCCGGAAACGCGCGGAGCACCGGCTCCTTAACTATCCGCATGAAACCGGCGAGTATAACCAGTTCCACGCTCGCCTCGCGCAACAATCGAACAACGTCCTCTTCTATTTCCGGCTCAAGCTTAGCTCGAAACCGGCCGGGCCGAACATACAGCCCGGGAATCTGAAAATCGCGGGCGAGACTTAGGATACCGGCATTCTCGACGTCGGAGATGACGATACGCACCTCAGCATCCAGACGGCCGTCGTTAATCTGTTCCATGATTGCCCGGAAATTTGATCCTTTTCCGGATCCTAACACTCCCAAGCGAAGCGGGTGTTTCATCGTTGCTGAACCGTTTGTAAGAGCTTCGAAGTCGATTTACCAGGTACCAAAGGCATAATCTCGATCCTCGCATTGATTTCCTTCAGCACCGCCACTTCTTCTGGATCCAGGCTATCCACTGTGTAATCCCCACCCTTTGTATACAGGTGCGGCCGCAATTCGCGCAAAAGATTACTGACTCGTGTTTCCCCGAAGATGATCACGTGATCGACCATCTCGAGAGCCGCCATCACTTCCGCACGATCCCCTTCCGAATTCAGAGGGCGACCTGGCCCCTTGAGCTGGCCAACCGAGGCATCGCTGTTGAGACCCACAATCAGTATGTCTCCCAACCGCTTGGCGATCGCAAGATACCGCACGTGTCCAACGTGCAGAATGTCGAAACAACCGTTCGTGAACACAATTGTTTTGCCCGCGTACCGGTCCCGTACCTTGATAGCCTCGGCCCGATCTAGAATCTTGGTCACCACAATCGGTTTTTTTTGAGTTGCAGTAGCAGGTTATCCCACTAAGTCTAATCATTTCACATGTTTGATCCCCGTCTTGACGCACTTGCAGAGGTATTGACCGGTTTTTCAACCAATCTTCAAAAAGGGGAACGATTCCTCATTGACGCTTATGATGTTCCCCCGGAAATCGTTATCGCTCTGATCCGTAGTGGACGCTCAAAAGGGGCTTTCCCGTTTGTAAATCTGCAGTCCAACGCGATCACCCGCGAATTGCTTCGAGGCGCCGAAGAGGGCCAATATCGGACACAGTGCGACTTTGAGTTAGCACGGATGACGGTGATGGATGCTTTCGTCGCGTTACGAGGCAGCCATAACGCCACCGAATTCGCCGAC
>JAFAJU010000163.1 GCA_019236035.1 Verrucomicrobiota bacterium
CATGAAGACCTCTCATCTTCCTCGTTCAAAGAACATTCCCTCGGTCGTGCTAATCAAGCAGCATTTTTCAGTTCCAAAGGAAGCTGATGTTCGCGAAGCGACGGTGCGTGAGCTGAAAAAGCTATTTCCAGATACGACCGCGCTCAAAGGAAAGATCGTCGGTTTGACCTGTCCGAGCCGCGGCGCCGCCTGTTCGCCGTGGCGGCAAACGAAACGTCGAGGCCCTTCATCTCGGGGCCGATTGCCTTCGGCCTGGGACGGCCGGGACCGTGAAGCCAAGATATTTCTTGAATCGGTGCTCCTCCTGAATAGCAGCTCGCGTACGGCGGATGCAGACCTCGACTCCGGGCACAAGATGGAACCCGCGCAGAAGAAAGTCGTCATCGCGTCCGGTCTGTTGCCATTCCTGAATCATGAAGCCAAAGCGTACGCGTTCAAGCCCCTGGGACACGCTTTCCCGGCTCGGTGTCCGGCACGTGTGTTGCTCTCCCGCGTTTCCCTCGGTCCCTTCCCTTTGCTCCGCCAACTCCGCCCCGCTAGCCCAGAGGTCCGCCTCATTGACGAAGACGATTCAGTGCGCTAGAGGTTTATAATCCCCTTGGGAGGCTAACCACATGGATGTACTCATGCTGGCTTTGGTGAGTAGCGAATGGAGCTGCCCAAAGAAGCACTCCTACCCGAATCTTGTTGTTTCCCTCCTGGGGGCAGCGCTCGGCGAAGTTCCGCGCCCACTACTTCCGGAGTCAGGATTCTCTTCTTTTGTGGGCAGGCGGATTATACCTGATTGCCCAACAGAATCACCCCAAAAGCACTGAATATGAGCACACCCATCCAGATAGCAGCTTGTCAGTTTCTTGTTCGAGAGGCCCGCGACTTTAAACAATTCGCCGACCACGTCAATGGCCTGCTTGATCAGGCGAAGGACGCGATTCTTGTTCTATTGCCAGAGCTTTTCACTACCGAGCTCTTCACTACCCTGCCGGACTGGCGAAAGAGACCCTTTGCCGATTTAATCGACATTGATCGTTATACTGATGATTATCGGCAATTCTTTACGAACGAAGCAAGTCGCCGTGGCCAATATATCGTGGCCGGTTCGCATCTAATGAGGAAAGATGGCGCCTACTATAACGTCGGACATTTGTTCGCTCCAGACGGACTCGTTCATCAGCACGTTAAAACACATATTTTCCCCGCTGAATCGGACTGGTCGACGCAGGAAGGCGACGAGATGCAGGTTCTTGATTTGCCTTTTGCAAAGGTCGGCTTCAACATCTGCTATGAGGCCGAGATACCGGAATGCTCGGCTTCGCTAGCCGAACAGGGTGCTGAAATCATCCTGTGTCCATCTGATACGTTTACCGAGTACGGATTCTGGCGCGTCAGGCATTGTGCACAAGCTCGCGCAATTGAGAATCAGATCTACTTCGTTCACTGTTGCCTGGGCGGGGGGCCTGGATCACCTCTGCCCAATGGCTGGGCTCGCAGTAGTATTATTTCGCCTTGCGACGTTCCCTGGAAGAATGCGTCGGGAGTAATTGCAGAAGCAAATCCTAACAAAGAAATGGTTATCCGCGGAGCAGTGGATCTGGACGTTTTGCGCGAGAATCGGGAAAAGGGTGCCGCGACAACGTTCAAAGATCGCCGCCGCAGAGCAAGTATTTACGCCAATTGGCCGTCGCACCTTGCTGTCCACGAACTTGCTCCACCAGTTAGTCGTTATTAAGAGTCAGCGAGTATGAAGATGATACCCACGTTCTTCTTTGTCGACCCTGCTTCGCCAGTTTCTTCTGCTCGATAGGATCCGGATGGCGGATAGCAGATGGAGGATGCGGCAAATGGGCGATGGGGCGAATCGGCGAAGGGGCGAGTGGACTTAGTGGACGGGGTGGACCTGGTGCACTTAGTGGACGTCTTTCGGGATTACAGTTTTCGGGCGAAGTGGTGGGCGGTGATGTCCATTTTGTGAGCTAGATAGAAGCGGTGGGCTTCGAAACGTTGGACACCGGAGTCCAGGATGAAGAATGAGCAACCTTCGTCGCGGGCGT
>JAFAJU010000172.1 GCA_019236035.1 Verrucomicrobiota bacterium
CTGCCTTTTCGGCCTTTACTTCCGATGCTGCTCCGTCTATCGCACTATTTGCCGTGTGAACCCGCTGAGCGCGAGTTTCTTTTCACATCTTCACGCGCAGCGCCCGTGGGATGCTCTTAAACAGACGCGCAGCCTCTGTTTAAGAGCTTTCTAGCCCGCAATGAGCGACTCGACTGAGCTCGTCGAAGTCTCGTCGCCTCGACATTCGCCTGATTTTTGCGGGCTAGATATCTGCCTGCTTCGAGACCTGTTTGGACAAGAGCTCGGGAGGAGGGTAAACTCTGGAGCGCGTGGAAATAGACTTCGCGGAGGCCATCGACCGGTTCATTCTCTATCTCGCGACCGAACGGGGATTGTCGGAGAATTATCAAATATCCACTCGCAGATCGCTGGAAGAATTCGCGGATTGGGCGAACAAACGAAAGCAGTTTTTTTCTCCAGACCAGGTCGAATTGGTCGACCTGACCGAATACCTTGCTTCCGAGAAGGAGAGAGGCTTGGCTCCGGCGTCGATGAAGCTGATTGTGGTCGCGCTCAAAATTTTTTACCGATTTTTGAAGATGCGTTCGCTGACGGAGCGAGATCCGGCGGAGCTGCTCGCTTTGCCGCGGCTCACCCGTTTCCTTCCTGAGACCCTAAACCAGGAACAGATCAATCGCCTGTTGGAGGTGAATCTCCAGGGCCGGCCGTTTCCGTTCCGGGACCGCGCAATTGTCGAATTGTTTTATGCATCCGGACTGCGGATCAGCGAATTGACCGGGGCACGGCTTGAGAATTTGAACCTGCAGGAGCGCATCATTCGAGTCGTTGGCAAAGGCTCGAAGACTCGATTGGTCCCGATCGGACGGATAGCTTGCGACGCGATCGGTCAATATCTGACTCAGGAACGTATTCGCCTCGTTGGGCGCCGGACCGGGAATGAGGTCTTTCTGTCCAGGTTTGGCAAGAAACTCACCAGCCAACGGGTCTGGCAGATATTAAAGGAAATTGCGGCGATCGCAGGACTTGATACCAACGTCTATCCGCACCTTCTGCGGCACTCGTTCGCGACACACCTCCTGGCGAACGGTGCCGATTTGAGAATCATTCAAGAACTCTTGGGGCACGCGGATATTTCGACCACGCAGATTTATACGCATGTAGACCAACGACGGCTGAAGCTGGTTCACAAGCAGTTTCATCCGAGAGGGTAGGTGAGGCGTGTCGGCGTATTGGCGTATCGGCGTATCGGCGTATGCGCGGTGAGTGGTAAGCGGTGAAAGGAACCCCTCAGGAATGAATGCGAGCGAAACGAACGGATTCGCGCTTTCGGCGGCTTCCTCTCGCCGTTCATCTTTCGCTCCGCTCTCCCGACGCCGATACGCCGACACGCCCCACGCCTCCCCCCTTGAGTTGAGCCTCCTGCGGGTCTAGAAGTTAGCTCCACATTTGAATGAGCAATCTTCGGTCGAAGCTCGCTGAAACCCGCGACTACGTCATTTATCTAATCTACCGCATCGTCGGGTTGCTGCTTGGATGTGTTCCTTTGGTCTGGGTATTTCGCTTCGGGCAAGCAATCGGTTGGCTTGGATACAACATTCTCAGTGGTTACCGCCGTCTGGCCTGGGCGAATATCCAAATAGCGTTTCCCGACTGGGCGCGCGCAGAGGTGCAGCGCTGCGCCAAACGGCATTTCATGGACCTTGTGGCGAATCTGCTCTGTTCCTTCGTCCTGCTGGATAAGCCTTGGGAGGTCGTCCGCAAGTATATCGACGTGTCAAGCTTTGAGCGCGCAAAGAATCGAATCGACGGGGCCGATAGCGTGATCTGGACCGTGAACCATATCGGGAATTGGGAGCTTTTTATTTTCTGCGCAAAACTTGTCCGGCCGGGCAGGCATGGTGTCATTTATCGTGCGCTACCCAACCGATTCATAGACGCGCATGTCCGGCGTGCCCGGGAACGTACGGGGTTACAACTCATAGAACGCCAGCACGGATTGTCTCAAAGTACGCACATTTTGAAGGCGGGGGGAATGCTGGCGATCCTGGTCGACCAACATGCCGGGGATAAAGGCGTATGGACGCCGTTCTTTAATCGTATAGCTTCTACGACCTCTCTGCCGGCGATTCTCGCTACCAAGACCCGGGCCGAAATTCTCCCGGTCGCCATCTTTACGGTTGGTCCGGCGCGATGGCGGTTGGAAGCCGGCGAATTCATACCGAAGCGAAATGCTTCCATCGAAGAGCTCACTTACCGGATCAATTGCGCGCTGGAGGCACTCATCATCCAGCGTCCAAGCGATTGGTTCTGGGTCCATCAACGATGGAAAACCCCCTCCCCAAAATTCTTGCTGCGCGAATATAAACGGGGCGTTTACGTGCCGCATAACAGTGGTCCCCTGAAGCCGTTTCGAATCCTGCTGCGCTCGAGCAATTGGTTGGGTGATGCGGTCATGACCACGCCGGCTGTCCGCAGGGTGAAGCGAGGACGACCCGATGTTCGACTAACCGTACTGACGCGGTCGAAATTGGCGGATTTCTGGCGACTTGTCCCTGAGGTGGATGAATTGATTACGATCGACCCCGGCGACTCCATTCTTCGGGTCGCTGCGAAGATTCGAGGTCGCTTTGAGGTTGCGATCCTGTTTCCCAATTCCATCAGATCGGCGCTTGAGGTGTGGTTGGCGGCGATTCCGCGCCGAGTCGGATATGTTCGGCCCTGGCGGAAATTTTTTCTGAACCAGTTTGTTCCCAATCCCCCGGTTCCGGCTCCATTGGTTCATCAGACACACCATTACCTGCGCGTCGCCGATCGAATCGGCGCGAATTTGGACGAG
>JAFAJU010000190.1 GCA_019236035.1 Verrucomicrobiota bacterium
CGTTGTCGCACAATATATCAGTGATAATATCGGTCGCCTCTATCGATGCGATCCGCATAATCTGGTGCGACTCCGAAGCAACGAACTTCGCCTGCATCGCCAGCCCGCCGCGGGCAAGACCCGCGTAGGCCGCAGCCAGGTCGGTCAGCCGGATCTCAGCGTTACCAAGGATGAAGCCGGCGCCATAGTCGTCGAGATTGGCCGGAAAATGAAAACCCCATTTTTGTAGTTCGTAAAAACAGGAACGCGCGCCCACGCGGCTAAGCGCCATGATTGCCGGCACGTTCAAGGAGCAGCCGAGCGCCTCGCGCACGCGTACAGGACCAAGATAATGGTGGCTGAAATTCTGCGGGTCGTAATCGCTGTATTCACCCCGGATCGCATCAGGCGTATCGGGCAGCAGGGATGCCGCAGTGAGTATACGACGGTCGATGGCCGCAAGATAGACGAACGGTTTCAGGGTCGAGCCGCAGCTCCGCGGGCGCATCGCACCGTTGATCTGACTGGTCTCGTAATTTGACGAGCCAACCATGGCCCGCACGCCGCCAGTCGCGTTGTCCAGTACGACGAGTGCCGCCTCGGTGATGTCATTGCGGTTTAACACGGCGAGATGCGCGCGCAAAGCTCGTTCAGCCGTTGTCTGCAGGTCGAGATCAAGGGTCGTCACCACCCTGCCCCGCAGACCGGGATGAAGAAGCCGCACGGCGTCAACGAAATGCCCAGCGAGTCTCGGCGGATCAAATCGTCGCGCTACCGGTGGCGACTGACTCAGAACCGTTCGCTGCGCCTCCGTTAACACACCCAGTTTAGCGAGCCGCTCCAACGAGCGGGCATATTTCCGGATCGCCAGGTCCGGGTACCGCCACGGATTCAATCGGGAGGGTGCTTGAGGCAAGCCCGCCAGGAAAACCGCCTCCGGAAGCGTCAAATCATGCGCCGGCTCCCCGAAGTAAGCGCGTGCAGCCGCCTCGGGTCCGAGCCGCCTGTTACCAAAGCTGATGCGGTTAAGATATTCTTCAAGGATGCGATCTTTGCTCCATGTCCATTCGAGCTTCCAAGCGAGGATAGCTTCATAGAGCTTGCCGAACCAGGTACGATGTCGGCGGCCGCAGGCCATCTTTACAAGCTGCTGCGTGATCGTTGAGCCCCCCGAGACCACTCGACCCGCCTCTAAATCACGTATACAGGCTGCGGCGGTTGCCAACCAGTCTATGCCGGTGTGCTGGTAGAAGCGATGATCCTCCAGGGCCACCGTTACGCGCGGCAGCCATTCCCCCATCTCAGTTAGTTTGACCGGAATCTGCACTCGGGCTTCCGGAGAACCGACCTCGGCAATCTCGCGCCCATGCTCGTCGAGCAGAGTGAGGGTCCCGGCGGGCGGTTTACCCAATTCATTCGGCAACGGCAGTGTCCAAATCCACAACCCCGCCGAAGCTGCCACGAGCACAATGGCTGCAAGAGCTATTCGCCCGACACGAAACATATACTCGACGGGGAGAGGCCGGAGAAGCGGCTGTCATACATCGGTACTACTTGCGTGGCGGGCCAACGGAATGTCCCGGCCGCGGTCGCTCGCGCCAATACTGAGTAGGTGGCGGATCCCGGATCGACCACGTCAAAATAGAGCCGCGTCGAACGATCCCGCATCTCTGAATGCGAAAGAGATAGCACCCGATCTCCCGTGTTATCCGGCGGAATCTCAAAAAACTTACCGATCATCGCCAGATCCGGGTTCACCGTCTCAAGTCCAGCGGGCAGGGCGTCTTCGAGTGCAACGTAGTTCTGCAGTTTGCGGGTATTGACCCGGTAGGTGATGAGAATCTGGTCACCCAGCTTGAATGGCGCATTGGCGTCCCCTCTACGCTTCGGATCAGTGAGGTTCCGCACGACGCGTTCGACGCGAAATCCTCGATCCAAGCGGTCGGTCTCGATGGCGTCTGTCGCGTACACCGCTTTCATCAAATACGTGAGACGGCCCTCGTTCAGGCCCTCGACGAGTGGTAGCTCACTTAGCGGACGATCGAGCCAGGCTGCGGAGCAGCGATTCTTCGAAACGACAGATTTTATGTCCGCAACTTTCAGGGGCTCCGCGTTTTCCGCGCTCACCATCGACTTGAACGCCAGCAATAGCCACAAATTCTCCTGGGTCGAAAATGAGCCGGCTGAACTCATCAATGTGAGCAACCGATCACGGATGCGCCTCTGCTTTTCCGGGGTCCAGATCTTGGGCGCGATCGCCTTCAGCGCGAGCGCGCAGATCGCTTCCGCGCGAGTCGTGGATGTCAGAGTCAACGGATCGAAGGCGCGCTCCTTAACTGGTGCGTCGATTTCCCGGAGCAATTGCTCCTGCTCTTTCGCCATAGTGTTGAGGTGATTCAGAGCTAGCGCGAGGAGTGCCCGGCCTTCGTCGTCGGTCTCGTTTCTGCGCAGATACATCTCCTCCGCACTATCTGCGAAATCCTCTGCCGTTGCCGATTGGCTTAAAACGAACAGCGCAAAAATTCTGTCAAACTCTGAGGCGGGCGCGCGCCTTTCGACGATCTTTGTAAGTGCTCCGCGAAGCTGCTCTGCCAGACGCTCCGGGGCGTTGAAGCCTGCATTGGCGGCCTCGTTTACGGCCCAGAACGCCTGCGCGGTAACGAATGCATGCCCGCTTGTACCGCCAGGCCAATAGGGCAGCATCCCGTTGTCCAGGAGCGACGCGTCAAATTGCTGCAGACCTCGCTCGATGATTGCTCGGTACTCAGCATCGCGCGCTTCCGCGTTGGGCAGGTAGGCAAGCAAATTCCCCAAGAGGGCGTATCCCAGGAGCCGCGTCGAGATCTGCTCGAAACAGCCGTGCGGATAATCCAGAATCGCCGGCAAACCGGCGATCTCCGGCAACCACTCCGAACTGGAAACCGTCACGTCAAGTTTACCGTGACCGCTTTTCCATGGCTCAGGAAGCGCCGATTTTACGTCAAAATTTGGTCCAGTGAATGATCCCGCCACGCTTTCTGTGCGCAGAATCGTCGGTGGCTCAACAGGAAGGGTAAGTTCGATGGAGTCAACCATCTTAGGGTTCGATTGGGCCGTCGCATCAAAACCGATCTTCGCCGGCAGCAATCCGTTATCAGTGACCTTGGCCTTAAACCGGAATACCACCGGAACGTTTCGTCCTGCTGTCTGCGTTGACTCGGTGGCGGCCGTCAATTGGCAACTGGCGTCGGTCAGACAACGAACGTGGACTTCATCTGAATCCGCAAAACTCTGGCGTACAACGGCTCGCAACTCGACCTCGTCCCCATTGCGGAGAAAGCGAGGCAGCGCCGCATCGACGAGAATCGGCTTGGAAATCTTCAGCGTCACGCCCGCGTCACCTCCAAATTGGCCCTCCTTGGTTTCTGCAACCGCAACAACGCGATAGGTCGTCAGGTTATCCGGAGCAGTGAACTCAAACGAAGCGTTTCCATCTTGGTCGGTCTTCAGGTTGCCCTGCCAGAAGGCCAGGGTCCGAAACTCTTTCCGAACGTTAGGCACGTTACCGACTTTTTCCTCACCGCCGTCGCCGATAATAAAACCTTTTTGTGTAAGGTTGCGGCTTGAAATCTCTTCCTGGTAAGAAGCCAGCGATTCGAAGCTCCTGACACCAAATTCGCGCCGATAATAGAATCCCGCGATAAGATCAGGCAAATGCCAATCGCCGAGCTGCAGCACCGCGTCGTCGACCACGAATACGGCGAGGTCCGCCTCCGGGGTAGATTTTCCATCGCAGGTGACACGCACATCGCCGCGAATTGTTTCCCCAGGACGCGCCGCAGCATTGGAAAGCCGAGGTTCGACCTTCAGTTCTCGGTCCGGCCTGCGCACCGCGAGTTCCGTGAAGGCGAACCGCTCGCGTGGCAGTTTGCCTTCGCCACCGGGACGAGTGAGGTAAACCGAAACGAATGCGTTGGGCGCGTACTCCTTTTTGACCGGCAGCTCGATGCGTCCGGCATTGCCTGTGAGCGGTACAAGGAGCGTGTCCAGGATTTCATCGGTCTCAACTGAAACCCACGCCAGTCCGGTCAAAGGCGCCTTCGTCGTCAGCACTGCTATCTCACCTGGCGCGAATGGTTCGCCGCGGTGGTCGATCTGAAAACTGGTCTCGTTTTCAACGGGTAGCTCCGCGGCCTCTTCGCCTGTCACCGTCGTCTCGTCGCTGACCAGAGGTGTATTTTGTCCGGGCGCGCTTATCGCCACAACGTAGCGGCCCGTTTCCGTAGCCGGGAGGAGCAAGTCGCCCGGCGTCTTAGTCTCTTGCGAGGCTACTTTTGTAAACAGATCAGTGTTGCGATAGTGATATACGAACGGCCCAACTTGCTCTTTAACGGTTTTGGTGACCACGTGGTAGAGATCGGCGTGCACCGCGACGTCGTTGACCATCTGGTCATCCGGGTTAAGTGCTTCGATTTTAACATTCACGCCACCGTTTGGTCCGGCGTGTTCGCGTGCCATCACGCCCAGCCGCACGCCGGCCGAAAACGTTTCCGCCATCGCGCCGCCGGTGATCGTCTGGCCGTCGAGAGAGGTCACCTCAGCGCGCCAGGAAACGGTGCAGCGCCCGATTGCGGCGTTTGCTTTAAAAGGCGATTCGCACTCCAGTGATGCGAAGCCGCGTTCGTCCAGCTTCGTGTCGCCTTCGATTGATTGAGTCTGTTCAGTATCCGGATCGAGCCGTGGACCAACCTCTCCGTAGGCGTTGTAGCACTTGAGGTCATTCTCGTGAATTTCGGCCGAAGCAGTCCAGGTCGCTTTCCAATGGACACGCGCCCCGACATTCGGCGCACCGTGGAAATAGGCTGACGAAATCCGCGCGTGCGCTGCAGTACCGATTTCGTGACCGGCCTCGACGATGACGGAAAAAAGCGGGACTCGGTATTCCTCAATGTCGATCGCCGCGGTTCCGTTGTATTCGTCGTTACCAATTTTGCACCGAAGCTGATAATGTCCGGTAGAAGCCTTGTCCGGAACTTCCCAGGCCGCCTCCCAGGCACCGTCGTCGGACAGCGTGGCGTCTGCCTCGTGGAGGACACGCTCTCCTTCGCCGTCCCGTACCTCCCAGCGAACGCCGTGAGTCGCCGGGATTGCTAAGCCGGTTTCTGTGGCGTCACGCATCATGCCCTTCATCTTCACGACTTGCCCCGGACGGTAGAGGTTGCGATCCGTTATGATCACGGCACGATGTTTTGCTGCGGGAAGACTCTGGTCTTCTCCGGATGTGTACCCAGAGCCCGGACCTGCGGGGCGAAGTGCCGGGCCGTTCTCTGTCTCTGCGATGAATAAACTGGCACGCGGCTGTTTCTGGGGAAAAAGGACGCTGCGCGCAAAAGTGGCGATGCCATTGCGGTCGGTCGTTGACCGGGCGAGTTCTATGTTCTCGTCCGTCACGGCGCGCACAATGACATTCGCGACCGGCCGCGCATCGGACATGTTCGCTATGCGCACCACGGTCGTCGTCCGCGTCCGTTTTTCCGAGAGGATGAAGTCGCTCACGAAGACTATCGATCGATTACCAACCAGGTGTCCGTCGCTGAGCTGCGCACTCGCTTCAAGCAAGTACGCCCCGGAAAGCGGCTTGCCATCGCCCGGAGCGCACCTGATATCGCGTACAGTTTCTGCGTCTCCACTCGCGGCATCCACCGTGCCGCTACTCACTACAGGCAACGCAAAAGCGTCGACGAGCAGATCCGTCGGGCGTGCTTTCGCGAAGCCCGTTCGAGGATCAAGCAGCGGCTTACCGGTGAGGGGATTAATCTCCTGTTGTTCGAACTCCGATAACCTTGCCTTGACCGCCCCAAGCTTTTCGGCCGGGATTCGTGCCAGTTTCCATGTCACCCGGGGAGTATTGATTTGCAGAAACGAAAAGCGCAGTTCCTGGCGCGCACGCAGAAAAAGCTGCGACGAAGGAAACACTAGACACGGCTCTTTCGGGTGAAAGGTCGCGCCCCAACGCGACTCAGCGCTCAGCCCGTAACCGCGGACCCCCTTCAGGTCAGGGGAAACAGTCACCCGATAATGCTGCGCCGGATCAAAATCACCCTTCACAATGACGTTCTGGCCGGTCGCCTGCATTTGCAGCTTCTGGACGGAGGGTTCCACGCGAATTTTTTCAGAGACGGCCTGCGCGGGATCGATTTCATCATTGAATTTGATGTCAATCTCGGGGTCTTCGAGCGGATGATTGAATGCTCCAACCCATTCGACTTTCAAAGGCACCGTCGTACCCGCCGGAAACGCCTTAAGATACGGGAGCGGCTGACGGGTCTTCGCCTCGAGCAGTCCGTCAACGATCAAATCGTAAGTCCGGTTGACCGGCAGTGGTTCACGTGGTCCGACTCGGAACTCGCGGCCCTCGGCTGGGTTTTCCCCGCTCTGCACGACCTCAGCCGGAAACCGTTGACGCGAATCTCTATCCTGGAAATAGCTATGCTCAACGACCTCTGAAAAACGCACCCCGTAGGTTGACTCAAGAGGGATTTGCGGACGGCTGCTCAAATGTTCGCTTTCCTCGAAATCGGTCGTGAGCGAGAACGAAGGTGTTGTAAATCCTGCGCTCCAGTCCGGTGCTTCCACCGGTTTGCCGCTCGCGTCGGCCAGCCGCGGCGCGAGGGTGAGGCGGTAGGTGGTTCCCGGGATTACTCCCTGGACGGTGAAGACACACTCGGTTGCGCTTTTCCAAAGTAATCCACCTTGAAGCTGTGGCTTGCTCAAAAACGGCAGCGGCTGATCGGCCACATCGATGCGATCGGCTCCAACCATGGCGGTAGGAAATGTGAATGTCAGCGTGGTTCCCGGCTCTATCTCGCCTTCGCTCGGCTCAATGAGCACTCCTCCGGCGTCCGGTTTCGTGTTTGGCGCCGTTTCGGCGGCGTGGACGCTCAATGAGACCAAGAGGAGGATAATGAAGTATCTCATTCCTGCGGCGTGGGGAGCTGTTTCCTGCGTATCGCGTCGGCATCCGCCTCGGCGACCCGCCCCGTGCGGCGCTCGCATTTTTCGCGTTCGAGCAAAGCAACAGCAGACTCGCGAATGGCGAGCGACCGGCTTTGAGATTTAATTGCTGCGTCGAAATCAGCGCGCTGCGCCTCAAGCAGGCCGCGATAGTACCACATCACCGGGTCATTTGGGCTGAGCTCCGTGGCTTCCCCGATCTGCGACGCCGCCTCCTTCATGCGACCCAGAGCGTCGAGGGCGTGTGCCGCCTGAAAATGAGCCCCGGCCGAGCCGGGATCGAGTTCCAGAGCAGCCTGAGCGTCCGCCAGCGCGAGCACGTACTGATTGAGGCGCCGCAGGACTTTCGCGCGAGAAACAAGCGGGTCAGCCTGCTTGGGATTTTGCAGTACCAGCGCGTCGCAGGCGCCGAGCGCGCGCAACGTTTCTTCATTCACGTGTTTACTCTCGTCGCGCGCGAGGTCATAGCTCACGTTAAGCTTCGCGGCTTCATCTCCGCGCCCAAGATCCAGCAGCGCCTCGCCCGTCTGAACCCGAGCGCGCATCATGCCCGGCCCCAGCTTCATCGCACGCCGGCAGTCCCTGAGCGCGAGGTCCGGGAGACCGGCCAATGTGAAAAAACGGGCGTGATCCAGCCAGAGCATGCCCGCGCCTGGCGATTTTGCAATTTGCGCGTCCACCGCTTTGATGCGGGGAAGAAACTTCTTCACTAGCTCGAACCGGGGCAACACCTCTTTCACCGTGGCATCCGAAGGATCTAGTGCGTTCGCTTTGTCGGCGTCGGCCAATGCCTCGTCCCACTCATGCAACTCCAGGTAGAGATTCGCACGGCGAATGCGGCCGGCCCCGGTCTCATTGAAAGCGAGCGCCTGCGTCCAATACCCCACAGCGTCCTGCCACCGCTCCTCACCTGCGCACAGACCGGCGAGCTTTTCGAGGCTCTCCGCCGCATTCGGACGGGCCGCGATATACAGACGCCAGTAGCGTTCGGCGGCACCGTAATCTTTACGCGCGTTGGCCACATCGCCCCGCAGATCATCGATCACCGGCAGGCGCGACGGCCCTGCTTTGTCCCAGGCATTCAGCGTTGCCGAGCATCGGGCATAGTCGGCAACTGCCAACTCGGCGCGCGTGAGCGTTTCCCAAGCCATCGAATCGCGCGGATTTGCTTCCACAATCCGCCGGCTCAATTCAATGATCGCTGGGTTGTCTGTCGCGTCCTGCGCCGCTGCGAGCTCCTTACGTAATTCCGAAACATCAGCCTCGGCAGCGTGCAACAAGCCGCCAGCGCTCACCAAGAACCCGAGAACGAGAACGCGAACCGACACGGAATTGCGCCGATCCTGCTCTTGGCTCGATCGCGAGTCAATCCGGATTTTGACCGAGGGAAACGCCGAGAACGCCGCAAACGCCGAGAAGGAGGCTACTTCTCGGCGCTTTCGGCGTTCTCGGCGTTTCCCCTCGCCCCACCCAAGAGCCCGTCCCAGATACGGAGCTTTACACTTGCGCCTCGCAGCGACAGTATAATCGCTAACCGACCCCAGGAGATCCTAAATGGAATTATCACAAGAGGCCAAAGCGATCTGTGATGCATTGGACGAGTTTCGATTGCCAAGAGCGATAGTGCACGTTGAACAGGACTGCTTTATCGCCTGGAACACAAGCTTCCAAGAAAGAACCGGCTATTCTGCCGACGAGCTGCAGGTGGCGCACTTAAAGGATTTGATTGTTATTGGCGAGCCCGACACGCAGTTCGCGGAGAGCGAGCACCAGTCTCTTCCTGGCGTACAGTTTGCGCGTTGCACGACCAGGTGTTCCGGCCAGGAGCATTTTGCGACCGGCTATTGCGCCAAACGTGAAGACGGATTCATGCTGCTCATGGTGGATGTGATCAATCCGACGACCGGGGCAATCGAAGATGCGAGGATTTTTGGTCAACAAGAAGAGCGAAACCGGATTCTCCAGCTATTTCACGATCGAGTCAGCAGTAAACTTCTGGTAGCCGCATTCGAAGTACAGCGAGCTAAATTGGAACTGGAAGCAAAAGGCCTTGAGGAGGGGCGGGCCGTCTCCAAAGCTGCTGAAAAGCTGAATGAGACCATTGACGACGTTGTATCCATCCTGGACCCCGACGAACTCGGAGGAGAGAGTTCGCCACACCGGGAACGTTGAACGCACGGCTCACAATTCGAGCAGATCCGAGATGACCCGAAGAAGCGCATCGGGAGTAAATGGCTTCCGTAAGACAGCGCTAAACCCGGCGGAAGGAAGGCGTACTCGGTCAACATCCCTAGCCAGGCCGGTGATCGCAATAACCGGCGTAGCGCGACCCTCCGAGCGATCGATAGAACGTATTTCGTACAACAGTTCAAACCCATCTTTGCCCGGCATAGCAAGATCGGAAAGTACCAGGTCAGGTCGGAGCCTCCGAATCGCGGAAATAGCCTCATCTACGTTTGGACAGACCTCTACCACCGCTCCCAAACTCGCCAGATATCGGGCTATCGCGGAGCGCACGTCGTTCTCGTCATCAACAACAACGATCAGGAAACCATGTAAACGCCGCGGCGACATTGCGACTCCCTTCGGTTGCATTGGCGCTTCAAGTATTCAAGTCTTTATTCGTTCCAGGAGCCGCGGGTGGATGGCCGAAACGTTCAGCGTTCACCGTTCACGGTTCACCGTTCAGCGTAGCGTTCGTCGTTCAGCGTTCCCGTTCAAGGACTTGCACACGGGTGTCCTGCCCCAGTGGTTTGGCGGCTGGTGGAGGGCTCCCGACTTCGCCCCTGTTGGCCCGACGTAGCAAAGGGGAAACAGGGGCGAAGTCGGGAGCGTAGACCTCCAGAGCCAGCTAGAATTCTCAGCGTGTGATTTATGGCGAGCAGAAGTCCGTTCGCCTGGGTAGAAATGCGTTCATGGATAGACCGCCTACAAAATCACCGTTTGTGC
>JAFAJU010000020.1 GCA_019236035.1 Verrucomicrobiota bacterium
ACAGTGGTCTTCGCGGTGGGTCGGATTCCGACGATCTCCACTTCCTCCATCTTCTTTAGGATACCTCGCTCAACACGTCCCGTTACGACCGTGCCACGACCTTCAATATTGAAAACGTCTTCGATCGGCATCAAAAATGGCTGATCGATCGGCCGCTCAGGAAGGGGGATATATTCATCGACCGCTGCCATGAGCTGGAAGATCGCTTCTTTGGATTTCGGATCGCCCTCCAGCGCCTTCAAAGCGCTGCCCTTGACGATCGGAATAGTGTCACCCGGGAACTCGTACTGGGAAAGCAGGTCCCGCACTTCCATTTCCACGAGGTCAAGAAGCTCGGAATCGTCAACCATATCGCACTTGTTCAGGAATACCACGATTGACGGCACGCCAACCTGGCGGGCCAGCAAAATATGTTCGCGCGTCTGCGGCATGGGTCCGTCGGCTGCCGACACCACCAGAATCGCGCCATCCATCTGCGCTGCGCCGGTTATCATATTCTTTACGTAATCCGCGTGACCGGGACAATCGACGTGAGCGTAGTGACGCTTTTCGGTCTGATATTCGACGTGCGCGGTGTTGATCGTAATACCGCGTTCTTTTTCTTCAGGAGCGTTATCGATCTGGTCGTACCGCGTAGCTGTGGCCATCCCTTTCTCGGCCAGAACCGTCGTGATGGCGGCAGTCAACGTGGTCTTCCCATGGTCGACGTGACCGATCGTGCCAATGTTCACGTGCGGTTTGGATCTTTCAAATTTATCCTTAGCCATTTAAGGTCTCCTTATACTCTTGCTGCTAATGTCTTAACTTAAATCGTCTGGATAATCACAGGACATGAGCCCATGACCGGGATTGAACCGGTGACCTCGTCCTTACCAAGGACGCGCTCTACCAACTGAGCTACATGGGCAGCCGCCGTTTTCGGCCAACTTACAAAGTTACCATGACTGGCCGACCCTCGTCGCCGGAGATTGAAGTCAAAAAGCATTAGCAGCCAATCTTTAGTCCCATTAGATTAGATGCAGTAAGCTTGCTGCTCAAGGTCCGTCAAGCGAGCCCGAAACTTAACAAAGAGTCCAAACCCGTCAACTGGATTCTTCGAACCCTTCTGAAGGCGGTTTCCTAGGGGAAAACGCGTCGAAGCAAAGGCCCGGGCCCCGTCGAATGTCGGCACTCTGTATTGCTATGGGTTGGTTTCGAGCTAGGACGCGACGAAGCGCGTCCCTACCGAACGATCTGGTAGGGCCAAGTTTCACCTTGGCCTTGCGGCAGCAATCCGCAGCTTGCAGCCGATGCCCGATCATTCACTTCCCACCGTCGCCTCGTCCGGGATTGTTCGACGGGCCTCCGCCGTGGCATCCAGTTGTCCCAAATACGGCTCGGCTACCCTCCGGATTGATTTCGCCTTTCCCGTCAAAGGATCAACATCAACTAGAATTCCATGCAGCTTTACTTCGCCTTTAGCTACTGGGAAATTTACCGGCATGCTACTCACAAAGCGCTGAATGATCGGCTGGATTTCACGCCCTAGCACGGACTCGGTCGGGCCACACATTCCAGCATCGCAAATGAACGCTGTCCCTCCCGGAAAAATTTGCTCATCAGCCGTTTGGACGTGGGTATGCGTGCCCGCAACAACCGAAACTTTCCCATCCAGAAATCGTCCCATCGCGATTTTCTCGCTTGTCGTTTCCGCATGCATATCCACCAGGATTACCTGGGCTTCAGCTCGCAGCCGGCGAACCTCATCGTCGACAAACCGGAAAGGATTTTCCAGACTTGGTTGCATAAATGTCCTTCCCTGGACGTTGATCACTCCAACCTTCCCCTTGGCAGTCTCGAGCACTATCGAACCCCTACCCGGGGTCCCAGGCGGATAGTTAATCGGGCGCAATAAACGAGGTTCGGTCTCAATGTACGACATGACCTCTTTCTGATCCCATATATGATCTCCGCTTGTGACGACCGCGATGCCGGCCCGCAAAAGGTCAATCGTAATCTTGCCCGTAATCCCTCGCCCAGCCGCCGCATTCTCACCATTGACAATGACAAAATCGATTCCCCACGCCGTCTTGAACTTCGGCACCATCTCGATCACCGCTTTTCGCCCAGGTTCTCCAATAACGTCGCCGAGAAATAAAAGTCGAAGCATTGCACACACCCAAATATCTTTATCCTATATAAGTTCTCGGTGTTCCCGAATCAAATCCCCTATGTGCGCTCCCGTGCCTCAGGTCTTTGCCCGAGTGACCTTTGTGGTGCTCATGTTCACTCCGTTCGCCTCTTTCTCTCAACGTGTTACGCCACTCTCCCAGCCTCCCAATTGGGAGCAGCTGAATCAATTTCAGGAAACGATTACCCATGACGAATTCGTTAAGCTGCTCGAGTCCGCCTACGCTCCTAATGGTGCCGCCGCGCAGTGGATCAGCGTTGATTCCGACAAAGCAGTCATACAGGAAAACGCTTCCGACCATTTCGTGCTCAGGTTCGCGCAGAATCTTCAAACACAAAGACCGGTTCCGCGCTATTGGACCAGCGTCGATGGGTTAAATCCTAACTATGACAAGCCATTCGACGGGATTAAAATTGCCATTGATCCAGGTCATTTGGGCGGAAAATGGGCGCAAATGGAGGAGCGGTGGTTTCAGATCGGAAGCTCCACCCCGGTTACAGAAGGGGATCTGACTCTCCGCGTCGCTCAAATTCTCGCGCCCCGACTGCGGAGCCTGGGAGCGCAGGTAGAATTAGTTCGGTCGAGCCCTGACCCAGTGACAGACCAGCGTCCAACTGAGTTGAAGGTTCAGGCCGAGGCTTCGCTGCGCGATCGAGGTGTAACGAGCTTCCTGTCGTCCTACGCTGGGCCTGATGACCCGAACCGCGCAGATTCGGTTTCTTGGGAGGCTGAGCGACTATTCTACCGCGTCGCTGAGATACATGCACGAGCCAGAATTCTAAACGAAAAGATCAAGCCAGACCTGACGCTCTGCCTCCATTTTAACGCCGAGCCCTGGGGTGACCCGACACATCCTGACCTCGTTGACGCAAACCATCTTCACGTGTTGATAAACGGCGCTTATAGCTCTTCCGAGCTCGGTTATGACGACCAGCGCTTCGCTATGCTCCTGAAGCTGCTGAATCGAGCTTATCCGGAAGAATTGGCTGCCGCCGAATTTGTGGCTGAATCGATGGCCAGGATTACCGGTCTCCCGCCCTACCATTATTCCGAATCAAAGGCGATCAGCGTGGGCACCTCAGGGTATGTCTGGGCGCGTAACCTACTCGCGAACCGACTTTATGAATGCCCAGTTATCTACCTTGAGCCGTACGTAATGAATAGCCGAGAGGTTTTTGCCAGAATTCAAGCCGGAGAATATCAAGGTCTCCAAAATTTTGGCGGTGTCATGCGTCCGAACATCTACGAAGAATATGTC
>JAFAJU010000071.1 GCA_019236035.1 Verrucomicrobiota bacterium
TCAGTGGTCGGTGCTAGCGAAACGTGAGAACGCGAACTTGAGAGTTCGGCTCGTATCGCCGCACAGTCACTGACACTGGCACTGGCACTCCTTCGAAACTGCTGCTCGACAAACGGGCTTGAGCGCGCTTTTCTTATCTCCCTTCGCCATGAAACGACTGATTGCCGGAGGAGGGCTTCTTCTATTGTTGGTCGCCGGTGGAGTGTTCCTGTGGCAGCAGAAGCAGTATTCTCTTTCATCAACTCAGATTGCACCGGCTGATTGTCTGGTCTTTATCGAGGTGCCGAACTTGATTCAGACGGTCACACGCTGGCCTGATACGGCACTTAATCAAATTCTTGCGGAGCCATCGGTTCAGCGCTTCCTCCGCCAACCAGTTTCAAGGATCCCAAAGAACTTCCAGAGTGCCTGGCGGTCACTTGGAGAGCTGCGCTGCAGCGCGCTTTTCTTTGGAATGACCGATCCGAACGGCAAGACTTGGGTGTGCGGTTTTCAGACGGATCAAAAAGTCTGGCGCAGGGAGATCAGCAACATTTCCAGTAGCCTCTTTGGCCAGCCCGCACAAGAGTTCGTACCCGACCAACATAAGAAGACCGGCTCCATCGCGAGCGAAGCGGGCAAAATCGTAGGGCAAACCTACTGCGCGAAAGTGGGCTCCTGGATCTTGCTGAGCCGCAGTACAGACTTGCTAAGCGATGCCATTCGAAATGCGAAAGTGGCGTCAGGCGGACTGCAATCGGTGAAAGTGTTTCAGGAATGCCAGTCAAATATACCAGCCGGCTACGATATCTTGTGTTTCGTGCGCGGTGGACCTTCGATTGATTTGTCCAGTGGTTTGTCTTGGCGTTTCCAAGAGGAGAAGCCTGGGGAAGCCGCTCGGGCGGTACTTGCGGCGACGGCGATTGACGGAGCGCAGCTTCGGGACACCATCTTTGCCTTAACCGATGCGCCTGCTCCGAGCAGTCCGTTGGATCGGCAGGGATTGGCAATGACTGGCCCGACGACGGTCGGTTATTTGGCTACACGCGTTAATCCGTCTGAGATCTGGCGATGGTGCGATAAACTTTCACACGAATGGTCTTTTGCCGAGACAATTCGAGACTACATGGGTGAGGTCAAAACGTTCGGTATTGATCCGCAGGATCTGGACAAGCTGCTTTCCTATGCCGAAGTCGTCGTTGATCGTGACCCTAACGCTGATTTTTTGAAAACAGCATTCTCGCTTCGGGTCACCGATCCAGCAAAATTCCAGCATTTAATGGATCAGGTCGTGACCGAGAAATTTCCCGATAATTGCCGAAAAATCGAGATTGCCTCTGTCCCGGCGTATGCAATGCAACTGAGCGGGAATGCGTCCATTGTTTTCGGCCTGGTCGGGCGCCAGCTCTTGATTGCTTGGAGTGAACCGGTATTTGCAGAGCTCGTACAACGACTACAGAGCCATAATGCTGGGCTGGAGGACAACGCTCAATTCAAAGCGATGGCAAAACTGGTGGCGGAACCGGCCGACATGTTTGTCTATTTTGACGCCAAGGCAGGTTTTGAGAGCCTATATAATGCGTCCAGACCGATGCTCGTTTTCGGTGTCGCACTGATTCCGACCATAAGTAAGTACATTGACGCCATGGCCTTGCCGGAGACCGCTGAAGTCAGCAAACACCTGGGTCCAATTGTGCTGTCTCGGCATCGGGTGACGCACGGTGTCATTGACGAATCGGTGGGACCGATAACAGCCTACGAGGCCTTGGCGCTTGTGTCGGGAGGCGCCCTTGCGATGGGTTTGCTGGAGCACTAGCTTAGCCTAAGCTTAGCCTGCATCGCTCACAAATCTTCAGAGATTTGTGAGCGATGCAGGCTCCAGGTTCACAATACCGGACGCTTCTTTAGCATCGTGACGAAGGCGCGCGATGCGGCCGTCGGGCTCCGGGTCCTGCGCTGCACCAGACCAATTGGCCGCCACATGTCAGAACACTCAATCTCTACGGGGACGATGCTACCGAGTTGCCGTTCTTCTTCGATCGTCGTCAGCGGCACTATCGAGATGCCATCTTCAATTTCGACGGCACGCTTCACCGTTTCGATGCTGTCAAATTCCATCGTGCGCCGAATCGCGACTTTGTTCGTCTTGAAGATTCGATCGATTGCCTTTCGGGTCGGTTGATCGAAAGCGAAGGAGATGAAACGTTCGTCGCGCAACGCACTGATAGGAACGCTGCGATGTTTAGCCAACCGGTGGTTAGGCGCACAAATCAGCACCAGCTTATCTTTCCAGTCACTCTCGACGGTCACCCCTTTGCGACGCGTGGGAAACGCGACTAACCCTAGATCGACGGCGCCGTCAACGACTCTTTGATAAACCTGCGCGGAACGAAGATACTCTACGGTCACTTCGACCGCCGGATGGGTATTCCGAAACAGTTTGAGGTTTCTAGGTAGCTCGTGGAGGCCAATGCTGTGGACTGTCGCGATCCGCAACTCCCCGGTAACCATCGTTTGCAGCTCTTGCAGGCGATCGCTGAGGCTGTCGTAGGCGTGCAAAATTTCTCTACTGGCTTGCAGAAATGCCCGGCCCTCTACAGTCACTGAAAAGGCTTTCTTCCCGCGTTCGATCAGCTCGACTTTGAACTTTTCTTCCAGGGCTCGAATCTGCTGACTCACTGCGCTCTGGGTGATGGCATTTAGCTCGGCTGCCTTAGAAAAGCTTGCTGTTTCAACCAGATCACAGAAGACCTTGAACGTTTCAATCTGCATCAGCAAAAGCTTTGATCCCCCGCCCCGCTCAGAATAAGTTCAGCTAATAGACGAGTCAATGGAGCCCAACATTGCTGAAAATCTTGAATCGGTTCGAGCAGGCATCAACGAATCGGAGCGAAGATCAGGGCGACCCGCCGGGAGTGTCGAACTTATCGCTGTCACCAAAACACATCCCCCTGAGGTCGTCCGACAGGCTGTCGAAGCAGGTCAGCTGCTTTTCGGTGAGAACAGAGTGCAAGAGGCGAAAGCGAAGATCCCAGAGCTGCCGGCAAAGCTGCGGTGGCATTTGATCGGGCATTTGCAGAGCAACAAGATTCGGCCGGCGTTACAACTTTTCGAGGTGATCCAAGGCGTGGATTCAGTCGAGCTTCTGAATGAGATTCAGCGGATTGCCGGAGATCTCGGTCTCTTTCCCCGGGTCCTGCTGCAGGTCAACGTGGCCGGGGAATCTTCCAAATTCGGATTTTCGCCGCAAAAGCTATTGTCGCAGGTGGAACAGATTTCTCGAGCCGATCGAGTGCAGGTGGAAGGACTCATGGCGATTCCGCCCCTGGCACCCAGTCCGGAAAACTCCAGAAGATACTTTGTGCAATTGCGGGAGTTCCGCGACCGGTTGGAGATGGAGTTTCGGTTTCCGCTTCCGCATCTATCGATGGGTATGAGTGGCGATTACCTCGTCGCGGTCGAGGAGGGCGCAACCTACGTTCGCGTGGGTACAGCGATTTTCGGGGAGCGACGAGCGAAATGAAACGAATGCGAGTCGGCACACTAAGCGATCGATTGGCCCGGAGGCTTGCAGGGATACTTGGATGTTTAGGGCTCTTGTTTGGGGTGTTTGGTGCTCATGTTCTCCGAAGCTTCCTGGAAAGCCACGGGACCGCCGAATACTGGCGAACGGGGGTTCTCTACCATCTCGTGCAAGCCGTGGCGCTCCTGGCCTTGAGCGGTTGGCGCCCGGTTCCCCGATTTGCATTTTACCTGATTCTCGCCGGGGTCACCGTTTTCAGCGGATCGTTGTACGCGTTGGCG
>JAFAJU010000159.1 GCA_019236035.1 Verrucomicrobiota bacterium
AAAACGGCCAACTGGCCGCGGCCCGGAGGGTTGCGATGAAAATGGGCCGGCGGCTGCGTTGCTCGTCGGTCACGTATCGCTTCAGATATGCGCCCTATAACGCCAGTCCGGCTCGGACCGCCTTGACGACAGCCCATTTTGATCGCAACGAAAGGCATGCTATTTCGGGGACAGGACACCAAGCCCTTCTCACGAGAGGGGCGTCCGGAGGACGGTCCGAAGGGTATCCAGCAACAAAAACACGTCGAACGGCTTTTTCATTAAAGCCTGGACACCGAGTTCGGCCGCGGAGGTTGCGCCGTGCGCAGAGTCAGCGCCGGTGGCCACGATAATCCTGACGTTCGGATTTATCCTCCGGAGCATGGCGATCGTATCCGGACCGGACATCGAGGGCATATTCAAATCAGTCAGGACCAGGTTGATCTTATGCGCCTCGCTGGCGTACAGCGAGACCGCTTCGGCTCCATTGTTGGCCACCAGCGTCCGATATCGGTTTGCTTCCAGGATGCGCTTCGTCACCGAACTGACCGCCTCTTCATCATCCACGATCAGGATCAATTCGCCCTTTCCTTGCGGCGGCGTTCCTGAAATCCCTTTGGCGCCGGTGGCCAGCCGCGTCATATCTGCGGGTAAGTAAATCCTAAATTCTGTGCCGTGTCCCACTTTACTCTCGAACTCAATATAACCCCGGTGGCTTTTCACTATCCCCATCACGGTCGACAGTCCTAGACCGGTCCCTCCGTCCGGGCTTTTGGTGGTAAAAAAAGGATCGAATATTTTATCGGCGATTTCCGGGGGAATCCCGGTACCGGTGTCTGAGATTCTGAACAGCACGTGTGGCCCTGGCTGCAGGCCAGGCATCAATCTGGCACCGGCCTCGTCTAAATACAGGTCCTCGGCCGCCAGAGTTAAGGTGCCGCCTAGAGGCATCGCATCACGAGCGTTTACGGCCAGATTCAGCAGGACCTGATGAAGCTGCGTCGCATCGCCAAAAACCGTCCAGAGATTCTCTTCTAGATTGGTCTTCAAAATGACGGATTTCGGGAAGGTTTCGCGAACGATCCTGACCGTTTCGGCAAACAGATACTGCGGTTGCAGGAGAACTCGTCTTCCTCCGACTCCTTTGGCAAAGGTGACGATCTGCCGCACAATTTCAGCACCGCGCCGAGCCGCGGACTCGATGGTGCCCAGCATGTAGAGGCCCTCCGCGCTCTTAACTTCTTCGTGCAGCGTCTGGGCGCACATCAGAATGGGCGTGAGAATGTTGTTGAGATCATGAGAAATACCGCCCGCTAGTTGCCCGATGCTTTCCAGGCGCTGTGTGCGCAGGAATTGCGTCTCCAGCTGTTTCTTTTCGGTAATATCGGTGTCGATGACAAGAATTGACCTCGCCTTTCCTTCCTTGTCCCGCAGCAGTGTCCAGCGGCTGGCGACGATAACTTCTCTGCGTGCCTTGGTCAGCTTCCGCACCTCCCCTGACCACTCTCCTTTTTCCAGGAGGATTTGTTTTGCCTCTTCAAACAATTCGCGATCGTGATAGGCCACTTTCGAGTAATCGCTCCCGATGGCCTCGTCCGCGGTCCAACCGTATAGTCCTTCAGCGCCTTTGTTCCAATATTGAATCTTTTCGTCCAGGCTGCGGACAAAGATCGCGTCCCGAGCCAATTCGAGCAGGTTCGCTTGCTCATGGATTTTCTTTTCTGCCAATTCGCGCTCCGTTATGTCGATTCCTGCACCGATTACGCAGGGTTTCCCATCCACGAGGATCCGTCTGGCACTAAAAAAATAATGCCGCCTGCTTCCGTGCTTGGACAGCATTTCCCCCTGGATGTTGGCGGCGCCCTCTTTGAAAACGCGTTGGATAGACTCCTCAACAGACGGTCTGGCTTCCTCCACAAAGAAATCCGACGGCGTCATTTTTGCTATCTCCTCGGGTGAATACCCCGAAACAGTCTCCAGGTTGGAATTCCAGCGGAGAAGTTTCCGATTCCGATCGAACAGACAGAATGTCCCGGGAAGGCTCGCTATCGCTAAGTCCAAAAAAGCGCGTTCCTTGGCTAACCTTTCCTCGCCTTGCCTGCGCTCGCTCAGGTCACGGTGAATGAGGCCGATCGCAAGAAAAACGATCACGGCGGAAAAACCACTGCCCAATGCGACTACCGCGATCGTCCAGTCACCAGTGCGGCTGGCGGCGGATGCTTTTATCCGAAGTAAATTGTCTTCCGATCTGGTCATCACGCCGATCAGCGCAGTTATCGCAGCCGTGACATCCGCCCCTTTGTTCGTCAGCTCGATTTGCGCCGCCGCGTCACCCTTCCCCTTTTGCAGGTGAGCAGAGACCTGCTCCCAGATCGAAATGGCTTTTTCCGTGGCGCCGCTCAGGATGGAGACCCCCTTTTGCAAATCGGGCTCATCTGTGGTCTGTAACTCTATTTTCTTCATATCCGGCCGGATCTGTGCGACGCCCGCCTCAAATTCCAGCTGAAATCGGAAATCTCCGGTGAGCAGATAGCCACGCCTGCCGCTCTCAGCGCCGAGCACCGCGCTCAACAACTCAGCAAGGGAGTCGCGCACCTGAAGCGCGTGAGCGACCGACTGGTCGGTAGCCATGAGGTCCCGAGTGCTCTTGTAAGTGACCAGGCCGAGGATCACCACGCCAGCAAATGCAGCAAAGAAAAAACCGTAAATTTTTGCTTCAGTGCTGAGTTTCATGTCCGCCCGCCCATAAGTTCGCCGGCGAATTCGTCTCGGTTAGCCTGCATCGCTCACAAATCTTCAGAGATTTGTGAGCGTTGCAGGCTCAGGCAGCAGAATCCTCCGGCTACGCCGGACCATTCTGCTGCTTTTTGAAGAGGAGAGTTTAAAAACAAGTTGTTTCGAATCCTTAATTGTAAAACAGGCTCTTGAACAGACGCGCAGCGTCTGTTCAAGAGCTTTCTAGCCCGCAATGAGCTCGTCGATCCTCCCAGCGCGTGATTTTTGCGGGCTAGCCTCCGTCGAATGAATAGGCTCGGTTGCACCCGAGGCCAAGCAGCGGTCAGCGGCACTCGCAGCTCCTTATCCATTTTGTTCTTGCGCCTCTGGCCATGGGGCAGAGTACCAAAGCGCGTTTTTGAAATTCTAGCAATTTCTGCTATGTAGCGCCTTTGCTGCGCTTTTTCGGAATTTCTAACGTCACGTGTTCGCTCGGCTGCTCCGCTTCGGTCAGTGCGGACGGCTCCGCTCGGAATTGGCCGTCGCCGAGGCGCTCGACGTCCCGGCATTGATAAATCCGGATGGTGAGCGTCTTTGCAGGATCCTGTCCGTGGAAGGCAAATCCGGACTGGATCAACTGCTCCAGGATCTGACGGACATGCAAAGGCTGATTTCCGTTCTTGCGGAAAATCTCAACGATAGCGTTGTTCAGGGTCGGCTGCGCCAAATGCTTGGCCGCAGCTCGTCTTAACGAACGACTGCCTGGGGAAACACCGGCGGCAACCGGGAGATCTTTCGGGTTAACTTTGAGCTGCGCCAGGACAGCGACTTGCTTCGCTCTTAATGTCTCGATTGCTTCCTCGTGTTCGCGGATTTGCTGGCTTAGCGCATACAGCTCCTGAACGACTTCATGGGGGATGTCGATCACGATGCCAAAGACTTCCTGAATTCTTTATGCCTGCGCTCGTCGTTAAGGATTGCTCCAGTCATGACCTTAGGAAGAAAAACCCGACGAGGTCACAGGTCCAGCAGAGTTTTACGGCTGGACAGAGAAACTAGTTAGCCAGCATCGCTTACAAATCTTCAGAGATTTATAAGCGATGCAGGCTCAGCAATTGAGAGTCTGGCAGGCTTCGATCCAGCGACGTCCAGTTCCTACTTAAGACATCGAAGGGGCTTTGAATGATGCGACCAGCCGAGAGTAGGGATTTGCGTTCTTGTAGCCTGGCGTTGATCAAAAGAACGAGTGGGGTTAAGTCTCCGCCGCCGGCTGCGGTTAACGCTGTGCGATAAGAGTCGTCCGTCGGCCAGGCCGCTAATTGGATCGGACTGAAAATCCGCCGAAGCTGCAAATCGGTCAGCACTTGGGCCGCACACTCATTGCCGTCCGCAGCCGGCTGTATATAGATGATACGAGCGTGGATGAAAGCGATCGCCACGATCAGATCCAGAGAATCTTTTGTGTTCCGGGTCAAAGCTTCAAACTGCAATGAGGCGAGTCGCATCTCACTGCGGATGTCAAAACTCGCGGCAGCCGGCCGGCGAAAAACGACCACCTCGGTATGCTTGCTGCGCAACTTTCCCGCCCACGGCGCTACGGCCGAGAACATCAGCGCATGTAAACGCATGAAGTCCGTCAAGGTAACTTTTCCGACTGGCATCCGGAGGAATTCAGCGAACGCGCGCGTCAATCCGATCGCGAAGTAAAAACGGTAAGCCTCATCACTAATGATTTGCGGAACCGCGCGAATGCGTTGGGAGACCTTTGTAGAGTGGCGAGTGAGCGAAATCGACGCGGACGGTGCACGCTTCTGGGAGGCCTGAGTGAGGTGGCAAGCGGAATAAGGCGTCATTGGAGATATTCTTCGACCGCGTTGCCTAGAAATTTAATAATATCTGTAATAACTGGAGGAAATTTGCCGGTTTCGCGAATCTACTGCCCCGTCCCCCGGGATTACTGCAGCTCTGCAAATGTCACCGTATGATCCTTCGTCTTCTGGGCGTATGCCGGCAAAACGGTGTGGGGAGTCTGGCACGCTCGGGAAAGGATCTCGGCCTCATATTCCCACCAGGGTCCCGCGGGCACTTCTCGCGTCTCGACAAAGCACCAGTCGGTTGCATCAAGTCCACTGATTCCGAGGTAATCACGCACCGCGGGAGACACATCCAGACCGGCGCCACGGTTGCCATTGGTGGCCGGCCGGTTTCCGCCAAACACATAGGGCCAGTCGTCCGTTTCAAATGGACCCACGTCTTCCCATCGGGCGTAGGCGATTCGTTCATCCTTACGAATTGCGACCCACTTGCCTCTGAGAACGGAGACGCCCGATTGTTGAAACTGCGCGCGAAACCACGGTACCACCGCCGCCGCCGTTGTTTTCGTCTGTCCATTCTGGATGTCGTTGTACGGCAGAGCACAATAGAACGGGTTAAGTTTTGGGAAAAAATTGACCGGACGGTAATCCACTCGTCTGATCGGATTCGGATCATCAGTTCCGCCGTAGTTCGCGGCCCATCGATGATCCCAGGCGCTACACCGGTTATCTACCGGTCCGGCGGTGGCGGTGGATTCTCCGACCCAAAAAACTGTGGTGGTGATGTGGCGATGCCACGAGGCCCAGGCGGGGCGCAGCGGCTGGTTGGAACGGACAAATGACTGCGCGGTCGCCGGCTGCGATTCTTCGAGGCTATGATCGGACGGTGCGTAGGAGAAAACTCGTTGCAATGGCTCCAGGCCCGCATCATTTGAATGAAAGGCCTGGATGCGCGCCGGCTCAACTTTCCAGGCCAGCACAAATTTCGGCGCTGCGGATTCACCATCGCCGGCGCAGCCGAGAATCGTTTGGCCAGAACTGACGCCGGTACACACGACCGCGAACAAAGCGAGAGATGCGAGAGTCTGGAAACACATTCAGACGGGTTATGGTCGCGCCAGACGAGATCTCCAAGAATTTCACTGCAATATTTAGAATTAGTGACGAAAAGAGAATGGTGGGCGAGAGCCTGGCGGTTACGGGGTAGCGACCCGGACCAGATGGCTTCCAGGTCGGAGATCGCCATAATTTCAATATTTACCATATATACAAGAATTTTACCTGTCTCGTCATCCAAACGCAGCTTTCGGACGTAACCCTCGAGTTTTTGCCTGTTTTTAATCAAATCCTCACTTTTTTTTGTAAACGCAGGATTTTGCCTCTATGAACAGCTAATCCGGATGAATCTTTTATCGCCAGAATTGGTAAAACGTGCTTTCCAGATCAAATACGGCTTTGCACACGATCTCTCCTTAGACCAGATCTATCAGGAGTTCGAAAGGCGCTACAACCTTGCTCTAACCCTGAGGCAAAGTCCGGGAAGCGATCATTCATGGACGAAAATCATCGAAGGGGTTTCATCCCTCGAAGACCCGGAGGAGGTCAAAGTCGAACGGGAAAGACGCCGTTCTGAAATAGCCACCTTAGCGACGGCCGCAGGTTACAGTCCAGTGGAGCTCGATCTTCTGTCCGAGGAATACCTAGCTCGATTGGAAGTTCGCTGGATCCACGAAGGCTAGCCTTCCAGCGCTTTCTCCATATGTCTTATAGGCCCTATATCTCTTATAGGTCCTATCGGTCGCTCCGGCCCTTTGCATGCCTCGCCTCAAACCGCGGTTTCCCAATAGTCAACAGAAATTTATTTGGTTTATTGAATAACCGCAATTACCATAGAACTCAATGATGAATGGCAATGCATTCCGATGGATTCTGTTGGGTGCGATTAACTTGCTGGGCACTAGTTTCGCCTGGTCGCAGGATCTCCCAGCTTTTCATATCCGCTCAGGTGCGCTCTACTTCGAACAGGGCGACCAATCTCTACCCGTGAGCGCGAGCGGCAATCAAACGCTCGCATTGGCTTCCGGCGCGCCGCTCCAGATCATGACCGGCCTCGACGAACGAGGATTTGTGCACTTGGCGATCACCGCGAAGTCGGGGGGCCAATTTCGGATTTTCGGGCGCGAAGTTCGCCTTCGCGAGGGAGGTGCGTTTTATGCGAATGTGGCGCCTGGACGCCCTTTGCAATTACGCGTGGCCTGGCAACACGGCGACGTGACAAACAGTCCGCAACGCGAAGACCCGAATGAGATCCTCGAGTTCTTGACCGCCGCAAATGCGAAAGCACCGGCTGCGTCAGACGCGGCGCCCTCTCCGGCAGGCCAGGCGGTTGATCACACGGACAACACGCTACCCGCTTCCAATGAGCCATTACAGGGAGCAGACCCGCGAATCCTGCGCGCCGACCGGCTGTCCGAACCCTCTTTCCCCTCTTTAGAAGTGCTCTTGCAACCGGCGAACGCCATCGAAAAAGAGCCGATCACACAACAAAGAAAACCTGGTTCCAGGAATTAATGCTCATGAATAGAGAAAAAACGCTCCCGCTCTTCGCGTTGCTGTTGGCCGTCAGTTTAACGGCTCGCGCCGCGGACCCGGCAGTATCAATTCCGGCATCCAACGCTGCGTTCGCTCAGCAGGGTGCCGAACTTACACAACAGCCTAAACCCTCGGGTGAAGGTTCCCTTGGTGAAAAACCGATGCATGACTTCGAGGCCACCAACCTGACTGTCACGCGCACGTTCCAATTTCAGAGTGGTAACGGCTCCGCGCAAACCGTCGCTGTGCAGGTGCCGGTTTATTTCCACGCGGGGAGCGTGTACCTCACCCCTGAGAGGTTGAATGAGCTCGCCGACCTGCAAAAGCAAATCGATAAATTGACGCAACAGTCCGAAGAGTTGCGGACTGCCGCCGCGCAACTCGTCGAACGTTACCAGCAACTGCTGCGGTCAAGTATCCCGGTAGACGTGCTTACCCCGAATAGCTTCTCGATTCCAGCGGGGTCGGCCGCGGCGCCGGCTTCTTCGGTTATCACCAAAATCCCTCAGAGCGAAGTTGTCGTTCAACCAGAACAGAAAAAATGAAGTCACTCCTATTTACCACTTGCACAATTTTTGCCTCTGCTTTGATCGGCCTGTGCGCCGACCCTGCGACCGGCGCTGACACCAAAGCCACTGCGGTTCGTTATGCCGAGCCGTTTCCCGCCCGGGTCAGTTCACCGTTGCCGAACGGTTGGGAATTAGCGGAATTGAAAGGTCAACCAATGGTTCATGGGCCTTTTACGCTTCCTGACGGCCAGCGATTTACGTTTACGACTCCGGTCTACATGCTTGAGCCCGAGCTGAAGCAGGGTGGGGTTTACGTGGTTGAGCCAGGCTTTGCCATGGATGACCAAAACGGGACGCCGCGTGCCAAGACTCTTGGAGCGGTGCTGACTCGAGAAATGGAGAGTTTACGGCAGACTTCTGTTCAGCTTGCCGCCATCTCCGGTGAGTTGAAGAAACTTCAGGATTTTGTGCAGCGTCAACAGGGCGGGACTGCCACCGCCAAACCGGAAGTGCCCGACCAAGCAGCGGCATCCGGAGCTAGTCCGAACGCAGCCAATAGCAAAGTCAAACAGTTTATAAAGACCCCCAACGGCTGGGTGCAGAAGTAGGCTCCCGCGTTTCAAACAAAGCTTTTTAGGTAAAACCGCACATTATGACAGCCTGAGGCTAACGCCTCAGGCTGTTTTGTTTGTTGGTTAGGCCGGTAGGGCGATGCTACGCACTCGACAGGCAAGATGCCTATGCTACTTTGCTGGCGCCCCCATTCGAGCGAGGCAGCCGCTCAAAGTACCATAGGCTTCCAGCCTGTATTCGCCGCGCGAGGCTACGCACCCGACAGGCAGGATGCCTATGCTACTTTGCTGACGCCCCAATCGTTCGTTGCTGGCGCCCAAAGTAGCATAGGCTTCCAGCCTGTATCTCCTGCCCAATGGCGCTAACGCGTGCCCCGGCTCGGATGGGGAGC
>JAFAJU010000185.1 GCA_019236035.1 Verrucomicrobiota bacterium
GTTTCAATTCCGACAATCGATCTTCTGTATCAAGCGGGTGCATTTCCAACGCAGCGGCGAAAACGAAAAATCGCGCGCCGACGAATTCCTCGTGCTTTTGGTGGTCGCGCAACACATGGCAAACATCCTGGCAAAGAAAGCACTCGATGCACTTGCGAAATTCCTGGACGCGGTCAATGTCCGCTTGCGCGATCCGCCAGGTACCATCCGGAGCGTCGGGTGGGCGCGGCTTAAACTTCTTGATTTTTTTCTTTGCGCGATAATTCCATGAAACATCTGTCGCCAAATCGCGGATGTGCGGAAAGGCCTTCATCGGCTCGATGGTGACGGGTCTGTCGAGTGGCAACTGGTCGAGTCGTGTCATGCACATGAGCTTTGGCATCCCATTGATTTCCGCCGAACAGGAACCGCACTTGCCGGCCTTGCAATTCCATCGCAAGGCGAGGTCGTTGGCCTGTTTGGCTTGAATTTCATGGACGGCGTCGAGCACGACCATGCCCTCGGCAACTTCTGTGTTGTAGGTCACGAAACTTCCGCTGTCTGGGTCGCCGCGCCAGATTTTGAAAATCGCCTTGTTCATTTCATCTCATCGATGGCCTGCTGCAAATGCTCCGGCATTTCGGGAATCGGCTCGGGCCGCACTTGCATCGAGCCGTCCGCATCTTTGCGCACAACGATGTTAATTTTTCCGTCCGCTCCGTTTCTGTTAGGAAAATCGTCGCGGAAATGTCCGCCCCGGCTCTCCTTGCGTTCAATGGCCGAACGCGTGATGGCCTCTGACACGGTAAGCAGATGTTTCAAATCAAGGGCGGTGTGCCAACCGGGATTGTATTCGCGATGCCCGTGGACAGAGACGTTTCGCGAGCGCTCCCAAAGTCTGGCCAGTCCGTCCAGCGCGTGCTCCATTTCTTCCTGACGGCGCACGATACCGACCAGGCTCTGCATCATTTCCTGCAGATCGGCTTGCACCTGGTAAGGCCCTTCGGCGTCGCCGGTTCCCTTTGACGCTCGATCGAATGGTTCCAACGCTTCTCTCTCGGCGGTCTCAATTTCGACCCCGTCGATGTGACCCATGTCGTGTTTCCTGGCAAATTTTGCCGCAAACTCGCCTGCGCGTTTGCCGAACACCAGCAGGTCGGACAATGAATTTCCGCCGAGACGGTTCGATCCATGCAATCCGGCGGCTACCTCACCTGCAGCGAACATTCCGGGCACGCTGGACATCTGAGTTTCGGCATTCACCCGTACGCCGCCCATGATGTAATGCGTCGTAGGTCCCACCTCCATCGGCTCCTGAGTGATGTCAAGGTTGGCGAGCTGCATAAATTGATGATACATGCTCGGCAGCTTCCTCTTAATATGTTCCGCCGCGTTCGGGATTTTCTCCTTGATCCAGGAAATGTCGAGAAATACGCCTCCATGGGGAGAGCCGCGGCCGGCCTTAACCTCGTTCATGATGCAACGTGAGACGTGATCACGGGTGAGAAGTTCGGGTGGCCGGCGGGCATTTTTATCGCCTTGGGTATAACGCCACCCTTCTTCAGGGTCGTTGGCGGTCTGTGACTTGTAGGCCTCCGGGATCTCGGCGAACATGAACCGCTGTCCCTCCCGATTGCGCAAAATGCCGCCTTCGCCGCGCACGCCTTCAGTGACGAGAATCCCGATGACGCTGGGTGGCCAAATCATTCCGGTCGGGTGAAATTGGACGAACTCCATGTCAATCAATTCCGCCCCGGCATGGTACGCCAGCGACTGGCCGTCGCCTGTGTATTCCCATGAGTTGCTAGTGATTCTGTAGGCACGACCAATGCCGCCGGTGGCAAGCACAACGGCTCTCGTTTTAAATACCTTGAATCGGCCACGCTCGCGATCGTAGCCAAAAGCGCCCACCACGCGGTCTCCGTCCTTGAGCAACTTGAGGATCGTGTGCTCCATGTAAACGTCGATACCGAGATGGATGCCGTGGTCCTGGAGCGTGCGAATCATCTCCAATCCGGTGCGATCGCCGACGTGCGCGAGTCGCGGGTAGCGGTGTCCGCCGAAATTGCGCTGAAGAATTCTGCCATCGGAAGTCCGATCAAATACCGCGCCCCAGGCTTCAAGCTCGCGAACGCGATCGGGCGCTTCCTTCGCGTGTAATTCGGCCATGCGCCAGTTGTTGACGTATTGGCCCCCGCGCATCGTGTCGGCGAAGTGGACCTTCCAATTGTCACGGTCATCCACGTTTGCGAGCGCTGCAGCCACGCCGCCTTCCGCCATCACCGTATGCGCCTTGCCTAGGAGCGACTTGCAAACCAGGCCGACCTTGACACCAGCCGCTGACGCTTCAATGGCCGCTCGCAGCCCTGCGCCACCCGCGCCGATGATGAGCACGTCGTATTCGAGAGTTTCGTAATTGGCCACTGATCCTAATTTCGCCGAAGATTAAAAGATCTTCCAATCGTGCCAGATGCCCATCGAGCACAAACGCACGTACAGGTCGGTAAAACCGACCCAGAACAAACTCATCCACGCCCAGAGCATGTGGCGGCGATTCAGGCAACTCGCGCACGAGTAACCTTTGGCGCAAACCGGCACTTTTGAAATCTCATCCAAGAATCCACCGATCAAATGGCGCATGGAGTGACAGCCAAATGTGTAGCCACCCAGTAAGACAACATTCAACGTGAGCACAATCGTCCCAACGCCGACCCCGAAATGCTTTGAGCCGGATGCATCCGAAAACCACATGGCTTTCCAAGCGTCATGCGCGAGGACCAGAATGAAAAGTAGTGCGAGGTAAAGAAAGTAGCGGTGAATGTTTTGCACGATAAGCGGAAAGGAATTTTCGCCTGGGTATCCCTTGCGCGGCTCGCCGACGGCACAGGCGGGTGGGTCAGCCCAAAAGGCCTTGTAGTAGGCGCCTCGGTAGTAGTAGCAGGTCAACCGAAAGCCCGCCGGCGCCCACAAAACCAAAAGGGCGGGTGAGAATAGCAGCCAAGACGGCCACCAGCCTGGCTTCGGTCCGAAGACCGCGTGCGGCGATCTGCCGAAGAGTTCAGGCGAATAAAATGGCGAAAGGTAATCTGCGCCATTTTGGTCTAGCCAATAATGAGTTCCCTGAAACGCGGCCCAAGTTGAGTACACCAGGAAACATGAAAGGCCAAGAAAGACAAACAACGGTTGTACCCACCAGGCATCGCGCCGCATAGTCTCGCCAAATAAGCGTTGTTTTGATGACACATTCGCGTAAGGCATATCGGCTGCGGTTTACTTTCGCATGGGGTACAGCTGCAGCTCTACATATAGACGGGGTTGCACCATTTCAAGCTCATTGCTCGATTATCGTGCGGTAGGGCGAGGCGGGTTGGTAGGGCGAGGCTCCGCCCGAGCCGTGGCGGGTGGCGCAAAGTAGGCGAAGCGTCCCGCTTTGCACTCTTCGGGACTAAGCAAACCGAGACGGTTCGCCTACGTCGTACCGCGTCACGCGCCACGGCTCGGACGGAGCCTCGCCCCACCACTTCGCCTGCCTACAGCGACAGCGAACAGTGAACGCGGCGAACGCCAAACGGTGAACGCCGAACGCTGAACGTTCAGTAGGTAGCGCGCCCGCCGGTGAGGTCGAAAGTGAATCCGGTGGTAAAGCTGCAACCTGGAGAAACGATGAATTCCACCATGGCCACGAGTTCATCCAACGATCCGCAGCGGCCCATGGGAATCTTATCGGTCATGTATTTAACCTGCTGGTCAGGCAGCGCGTGTACCATCGGGGTTTCAATTACCGCGGGCGCCAGCGCATTCACGGTAACGCCCGTGCCGGCAACTTCTTTGCCTTGAACCTTGGTCATTCCGATTACGGCGGCCTTCGAGGCGGAATAAGCGATCATCCCGGCATTCCCCTCTTTGCCGGCGATTGAGGCAATGTGAAGCAGCCGGCCGTATCCGTGCGACAACATCTGCGGCAGCACAACCTTGGAAGTGTGGTAAGAACCAAAAAAATTCACCCGGAAGACCCGTTCCACCTCTGCGGGATCGGTTTCGTGGCTTTTGATATTCGTTCGTCCCGTTATTCCGGCACAATTGACCAGAACGTCGGCCGGCGGAAACCGGCTGAATACCTGAACGACTTGGTCCCAATTTGCGACATCGCAAATCTCCGGGGCAAACTTTTTCCCCAGAACGGCTTGCACCTCCTCCAACTGGTCCTTGTCAATATCGATTCCTCGCACGCTTGCGCCCAGGATTACGAAGCGTGCGCAGATGGCGCGACCCAGCCCTGATGCGGCACCGGTTATGACGATATGCTGGGTCTTCCAGTCCTGATGCATTGTTCGGAGTCGCGATCGTGGCGGGGGATTCACCCGGATGCTACGACGAATTGTAGCCACCGCAAGGCCAAGGTGAACGGTTTGACTGAGCTCGTCGAAGTCCTTGGCCCTACCAGATCGTTTGGTAGGGGCGCGCTCGACAATACACCTGCATGCCGCAGTGCGGTCACGGAACAAAAAATCCCGCGGCGTCTTGCGGTCCCTCCGAGCGTATCCCCGAGCGCTGTTGAACGGCTATAGGACAGCGGAGCTCGTGGCAAATTCGTCCGCGAGGTACTGCTCTGCTTCGGTGAGGTCGAATTGATGGATCACGAAAAACTTGCGCCGGCGTCCTTGTTTTACCTCGCCGATCAGAAGCGGATCCAGGGCACGAGGCCTAGGATCCGGGAGAAGAGCGCTCTTCCACCGATTCTGCTGATCCACTATCAGGTAGAGGTTGTCGAAATGCTCTTTGGCCGCACGTGCTTTTTCCCGAACTTCTCTGGGAAGAATCCCATCGAACTCTGCGCTGATCACCAATTTCTTCCAGGGACAAATGCGATTAAGCACGAACAGGCTTAGTACGTATGCGAGGAATGCGCCGAGGATCCAGCCTCCCACGAGGACATAGGGTACGGCAGCGCCGGCCCTTATCGTGGTATGGGAAAAAAGGAAAGCAAACGCAGTGAAGATTCCCAGGATCACGGCGAACGGTGTCACCGCCCGTTCGGCCTTCATCCGGCGTTCGTTGATCTTTCTGACGAACGCCTGCGTCTTCTGAAACGGAACATAGGCCGGAAGGCTGTTAGGCCGGTCGGCTGCAGGGACCGAATCCGTAGTGATTTCGAAGGTGGTTTGGTGATTGC
>JAFAJU010000241.1 GCA_019236035.1 Verrucomicrobiota bacterium
TCTAATCTGCCCTCGCCCTCGACGCGGAATATTTCAACGCGCACCTGGCCCGGTTGCTCCAGGACTGCCGGATACCCGTTTTGGATGAGCAAAAGACCTCTTAAGATGCCATGTCCGTAAAACTGAAGGTGTCGGAGGACAAAGAAGCGTTGCTTCGCCAAGCTACGGCGGCGTAGCGAACCGTAGACGGCCAAAAAGGAGTCGGTGGACGGCATAGGGGTTTTATTGGTTGCGGATTGGCGCGCGACAGGGAGCCAGCAAGGTAGCATAGGCATCCTGCCTGTCGGCGTGCGGTGCGGCAACGTGAATACGGGACTTGCAGGCGCGTGACCACGCCGTGAATACAGGCTGGAAGCCTATGGTACTTTAGCATACGCTTAAGCGCGTATGCGAAGCGTCCCGCTTTGCCCTTTTCAGACAAAAGCAAACCGAGACGGTTCGCCTACGCCTTCAACTCTGGGCTTTATACACAAAGTCAATATCAGCAGCGAAGCTGCCCTACCGCGAAGCGGTTAGAGACCAAGGTATTCATTTTCACCCGTTCCCGTCGATCGCCCCTGCAGGGCCGATTTCGATGGAGCTTTCCCAGGCCTGAAGGCCCGGGCTGTTCTGTGAGCCGCTTCGCGGTTATGGCCGAACGCCGGAAGCTGGCGGCGATATGCCGGATCGCCTCGCGTCGAATTTTCTCGCGCTTCTGGTTTGCTGATTTTTTTGGAGCTGGATGAGTCGCTGGTCTTGTACGGCGCGTTGTGCGGAGGCTCTATCCAAACAATCGGCTACCAGGTTGAGAAATGGGGCGACAGCCGGAGATCCGGTGGCGGCGATGAACTGAAGGCCTTTCAAGAGTTGACCAAGCCGATGGCGATCAGCGGCGCTGTCGTTTGCCACCAACTGGACATCGGTCGGTCCCTTGCTGTTGCGACGGCTACCACGGCCAATGGCCTGAATGAATTGGTCCGCGCTCGCTGTCGGTGTCAGGATCATGGAAATCTCCGGTGCTTGCTGAAAGCGCTGATTCAATTCGGGCCAACCTGCCGCCTGCTGATAGGGGAGGAGAATTACTTTGGTCTGGCTCGGTGTGTAGGCGGGCTGGTTACCCCAGTCCCGGACTTCGAGACGTTGGCCCGCTTCGTTGTTTCGAAAGCCACCATCGGCAAACCTCGCCATTTCCTTGAAATTCCTCGAAGCGATCACGGCTCGCTCCGCAGCGAGATCCGGTATGGACGCGCTATAGTTCGGAACCGCCTGGATGAATGAGCATTCGACCCCTTGACCCGACAGGGCCTGGCGCAAAGCCGAGAGGAACCCGGGTATCTCCTTCGGCAACCCGTCCGGTTCCTTCAAAATTCTGGATGCCACCGGTAGATCGTCGCCGGTTACAATCACTTTTTTGTTGCGCGAAAGCAGGTCAAGCGTCTGCTGGAGGATCGAATTGACCTTGGTGGCGTCGGATGCGGTGTTCAACTCGACGGCTAGATCTTCCTTCAGCTTTCGCTGCTGAGGAAGATCAGGGCTCTGGAGCAACCGGCCATAACCCGACACTAATTGCGTTTCCGCGGTGTGAGTTTCAGCAGTGACCGGCAATAGCCTGCCTGGATGAACATTCCCATAAAAAGGGAACTCACGATGGATCATTCCACCCGCTGCTGTGATCCGTTTAAGGCGGTCAGTGACAGCTGCGTGGACATCCGGGGCTGCATTCATCTCGTTTTTGACCTGATGGATCGGTTCTCCCGTAAGTTTCGAATCAAAGTAACAGAATTCAGAAATGTTTTTAAATGGCGTGGCACTAAAAAAGAGCTGCCTGGGTGCGGGAATTTTATCCAGGAAATTACGCACCATGGGGTAGCGGCAATCCTGTGCTTCGTCCAGGATGGCGACTGAGAACGTGCGTCGCTCTTTCTTGGCATCTTTGGCGAAGGCGCCGAGTTGCTCTGTTGCTACGAAAATGATTCCTGAGTCATCCAGGCCAAGCCGGTCCAGATCGCGCCGCAGTGGCGGGATCAGATCCGCCCTGGTTGTGACAAGCGCCGGTTCTCCTGTTTCCAGAGCGATCGCTTTGGCCGCAAGGATAGCTTGAAACGATTTACCGGTGCCGGTCCCGTCATGGACGAGGAAAGCGGTCCTGTTTTGAGGATCTTTGGGAGCCTCCGGATCGAACAAGCGGCTCAAGGCAAGATTAACTCCATCCCGGATTGTCGGGTCCTCTCCGGTGCGAAGGCTGTTGAGCAATCGGTGATGCTCATTGGGGTTGCTGGTAATAGCCGCAAAATAGTCCTTTTTCCAAGGCGGGATCAGGCCGTCTACCAGTGCGGCACTCACGTTGAGCGGCGGTCTTTCGAACGGGTTCTCCATAAAAGCTACCGGCTAGCGGTTACCAAGTCCGGGTGAGCCTCGAAAATCTCGCGGTAAATCGCTGTCTCCCAGGCGAGGATCTGTGGCGCGCGCGCATCTTCGAGGAAGCGAAGGGCCCAAATTCTGAGGCGATTCTGGGGGTAAAATCCTCGTGACTGCTGCCAGAGGCGGATATGCTGCCCGCGCTGGTCGTCAGGCTGTTGCAAAGCCCAGTCGAGCAGCGATCCGGCCAGGTCACCGCAAAGCAGGCGCCAACCAAGAATTGAAGTGGCGATTTCGTCCGGCTCATTTTTTTGCGCCCAAAGGAATAGCCGTTCCTGTTGTCCGATCCAAGACGGCGCACCGAGTTGTTCCCGGCGCTTCAAGAAGGATTGAACCTGCGCCGCCCCCGGATGCTGGGGGTTCTTTCCAACCCAGGTGGCGAGAAGCTCAAATTCCACCGCGAGAGTGTCGTGGAGATAGCGGTCAACTCTGAGATCGCTGCGATACTGTTGCTGCTCCAGGGGCACAGAAGGCTCCGACTCAGCGAGAGGATCATAACGATCGAATGCCTCTTGCCAGACATCTGCTCCTAACAAAGGGGCCGAACACAAGATCGACCCGACCAGATGATCGGATTTAACAAAGTCCGGACCCTCTACTAACTCTGCAAACATATTCATAAGATGATCTAGCTGCGTGAAAAATTGAAGCCGCTGGATTCGTTGTCCGTTTCGTCCTCGAGATCGTCCATTTCATCACCGAACTCGCCCAAGGCCTGTTGCATCATGTCATCAACCATTTCTTCCACGGTCGTAAAATAGTGCGCCGGCTTGAGCGTCGACCTCTGCAGGGCGACTGCCCGCCCGGAGTCGAGTTCAAGCGCGAAGAACCAAAGATCAGAGTCTCCGAGAAAAAGATATTTTTGTATTGTCTCGGCAAAGCTGGACCATTTCACGAGGTTCTCGGCCAAGAGCCCAGGGCCACTGTCGAACCGGTCATCGCGGAGCTCGGCGTCGACGCCGTACAGTGAGACACTGTTTGCCACAAATCCATCGACTTGGCGGAGGATATCCACAACGGACGGAGGTAGCGGGATATTGAGTTCTTTCCGGACCGCCTCGGAGAGCCTTCGGAGCGCCTCCTCATCGCCGCAGGGGAGCAGCGGATAGAGGCCTTGTGATGCCTCGTCCGCGATTCGATCATCGAGATCGTGCCGCTGAGATTCGGGAAGCTTCCGGTAGTAATGAGACCTCTTGAGGTCGTGCACAAAAAGATCACTCAATTCCTGCAGGTAACGCGGTTTAAGAGCCATTGATCTAGACCTTCTGTTGGATTGGTTGCGGTTGAACGATTGGCTTGGGAAGATGGCGTTTTGTTGAACGTGATTTCCGCGGGTTTGACGGTTTTTGGACGCCCGAGCCAGGCTGTCGATTGGATTCAATCACGGGAAGGGATCTTTTCGGCGTATGACCTGGCGGCAGGGGTTGGCCATTGACGAAGGCGCCGGCCGGCAAATAGTCGGCTGCCAGTTGTGCACCTTTCGCGGCGAGGCCGGAGCGCAATTGCTGGTTCACGGTGGGGTCTTTGTTCTGGGTTTTAAATAAATCCCCAAACATCTGGGTGATTTCATGGAATTCTTTTGGAACAACGTAGGGCCGATGCTTTGACGCCTTCGAGAATTCCAGAAGCCGCAGTTCCCAAATCTCAGGGAGAGGGGGCGCTCCAAGGGCAGCCAGTTTTTTACGAAGTTCTTCGGCCGTGTGGAAACCCTGGGTGATCGGTGGATAGAAGGGAAACAGTGGGCGTACTACATACAGCGGGATTGGTTCGGCGGGCGCGTTATGGGTTTGAGGATGGAGTAACAAGCTGTGCCAGAAGTGGTGCGGATTTTCCGATTGATCGCGGCCGCGGCGGGTGGTCTTGGCTACGACGAAATTCGTAGCGTGGTTAACTAAGGTCGAGCTCGATTCAGGTCTGACGCTTTTAGGAACGATATGGTGGCAATTGTAGGAATCGCGTCTTGCGCGGGTTGGTGTGCTTGGCGCGGTGCGGGCTTCGGTGACGAATGCTGGTGGCCGGCCCAGTTCCAGCATGGCAACGCCGTCCGGACCCACGGCCAGCAAAGCGAGGCTCCTCCCGACGGGATGCGCGACGAGCGCTTTAAAGTACTCGGCTCTCATGGTCTCGAAATCGCGATTAACTTTAGCGTATTCGGTCCCATCTCGGTCCAGACAAGTGGCCCATACTTTATCCAGAACGACCCCGGGAAGTTCTGGACAACGGCCGATGATCAAAGGGTCGGGGCAGATTTGCTCGAGATTTCGAAGCATCTCGGTGACGGCGTTAACCATCTCCGGGCGCGGAGCGGAAGCTTGGACGCGACGGCTCATTGTGGGAGATTAGAACATTGAATAATAATGTTGTATAGTGTAGTGAGATTACTAAAAACACAAGTGAAAAATGTTGTCGGCTGTTAATTTCGAGGCTGCAAGCCGTTCCGTAGGGACTATGGGTAGAGGCTCCGCCCGGTGGGTGCATACGCGCATCTCTACCGCCGCGGCGTAGCCACGACCCGTTGTCGGATTCACCGTCACGCCCCGCGGCTCGGACGGAGCCTCGCCCTCCTACCGCGCCGCAGGGGAGTCTTGCTCGATC
>JAFAJU010000258.1 GCA_019236035.1 Verrucomicrobiota bacterium
GCGAGGGTATATTACCCAAGGCTATGCCGCGCTCGATCCCAATCCTGTGGTTCCCGCTCACTGGACGGACAAGCCCTGATCGACAGACGCGAAATACTCGAGGCCGCAGTTGATTTTGTTCTGGCCTCACAAAGGCCTGCTTCTTGGAAACTGTAGTAGCGACCAGCAATCAGCTGTCTGACAAGGTTTTCTAGGGCTTCGACTCAACGTAATTTTTATGAGATCATGCGTCTCCGAAGAACATGACTCGTCTCGAAGACCTTCAGCCAACTGCCGCAGTCCGAGGCATTCTGCCGGACCAAGCTGTTACGGTGGTCAGCATACAGTGGTTTGGTTCCGAGGCATTGGAGCTGACCTACAAGACGGCATCTGGCCGTGTCGCCAATGAATTGCTCTATCGCCATGACGAGTCGCGCCTTGAAATTGTGGAGCACGGTCGCCCCTGGAGTTTCGACGGCCAAGGACACCTGTTTCGCCTGGTTTCCGAGGCGCATCGTATCCGTCTGGCGCATCTATTCGACCCGGTACTTGCTGTTCACACTTCGCTCGTCGAACCCCTCCCGCACCAGATAACGGCTGTCTACGAGGCCATGCTCCCGCGTCAACCGTTACGCTTCCTGCTTGCCGATGATCCCGGGGCGGGCAAGACGATCATGGCGGGATTATTCATCAAGGAATTGGTTGCACGCGGCGACTTGCAAAGGTGTCTTGTCGTCTGCCCGGGCAACTTGACCGAGCAGTGGCAGGACGAACTCTACCGCCGGTTTCAGCTTCCCTTTGAAATCCTCACCAACGATAAACTTGAGGCTGCGCGTACGGGGAATTGGTTCAGCGAAAACAATCTTGTCATTGCCCGGCTGGACAAACTCTCGCGCGACGAAGACGTACAGCACAAGCTCCAAGCGCCCGAGTGCCGTTGGGACCTGGTCGTCTGTGACGAGGCCCACAAACTCTCAGCCACCTTCTTTGGTGGCGAAGTCAAGTACACCAAGCGCTACCACTTAGGACAACTGCTCTCAAGCCTGACACGGCATTTTCTCCTGATGACCGCTACTCCTCACAACGGCAAGGAGGAGGATTTCCAACTGTTTCTGGCGCTGCTCGATGGCGATCGGTTTGAGGGACGATTTCGTGACGGCGTTCACCAGGTGGAAGTTTCCGACCTGATGCGCCGAATGGTGAAGGAAAACTTGCTCAAGTTCGACGGCAAGCCGCTTTTCCCGGAGCGCATAGCCTACACCGTGCCGTACAAGCTTTCGGACGCCGAGGCGCAGCTCTACCGCGAAGTCACCAATTACGTGCGCGAGGAGTTTAACCGCGCCGAGAAGCTCGCCAACGATAAGAGAGCGGGGACGGTCGGATTCGCGCTCACTATTCTCCAACGGCGGCTCGCATCGTCGCCCGAGGCCATCTACCAGTCGCTGCGTCGGCGCAGCGAACGCTTGCAAAAGCGCCTAAGGGAGCTTGAACTCTTGCAGCGCGGCGCCACTGGCGAGGCAATCGCCGCCGCAACGCCCGCCCTTGATAGTGATGACCTGGAAGACCTTGATGAGGCCCCCGATAACGAGGTCGAAGAAGTCGAGGAACAGATACTCGATCAAGCGACAGCGGCGCGCACCATCGGCGAACTAAAAACCGAGATAGCCACGCTTGGTCGCCTTGAATCCCTGGCACTCGCGGTTCGCCGCAGCGGAGAGGACCGCAAATGGCGCGAGCTCGCCAGCCTGCTTGGGGAAATCTTCAAACCGCCTGCAGTTGGCAACGAGAACGACGACGAAAACTCCAGGGCCAACCGAACCGTTAAGCCTTCGCCCCGCCAGAAGCTTGTTGTCTTCACGGAGCATCGCGACACGTTGAGCTACCTGGAGATGCGTGCCGCTACTCTGCTTGGCCGCAAAGAAGCTGTGGTAGTTATCCACGGCAGCATGGGCCGCGAGGAACGCATGAAGGCGCAGGAGTCCTTCAAGCATGATCCGGATGTGCAGGTGCTCATTGCCACCGACGCTGCGGGCGAGGGGATCAATCTTCAACGCGCCCATCTGATGGTTAACTATGATCTTCCTTGGAATCCTAACAGGATTGAGCAGCGTTTTGGCCGCATCCACCGTATTGGCCAGACTGAGGTGTGCCATCTCTGGAACTTGGTGGCGGATGAAACCCGCGAGGGTGACGTTTATCGCACCTTGCTCGAGAAGCTGGAGCAAGCCCGCCAGGCTCTTGGTGGCCAGGTGTTCGATGTGCTCGGAAAAATCCAGTTCGAAGGCCGGCCACTGCGGGATCTGTTGATTGAGGCCATCCGCTACGGCGAGCGCCCTGATGTGCGTGCAAAACTCACCCAAGCGATCGCCAATGCCGTCGATCGTCCGCACCTCCAAGACTTGCTCGAAGAACGCGCTCTGGCTCACGACGTGATGGACGCTAGCCGTGTCGCCCGTGTCCGAGAGGATATGGAACGCGCGGAAGCCCGCCGTCTGCAACCGCACTACATCGAGTCTTTTTTCCTCGAAGGATTCAGGCAGCTTGGCGGCACAACGCGTCAGCGCGAGGCGCGCCGTTATGAGGTGACCCACGTCCCCGCGCCGATACGCAACCGGGACCGTATGATCGGAACAGGAGAACCCGTCCTGCCGCGCTACGAACGCATCGCTTTTGAGAAGCCCTTGATCGCACCGCAAGGTCAGCCGCTCGCCGCGTTCGTCTGTCCAGGTCATCCTCTGCTCGATGCTACGCTTGATCTGACGCTCGAGCGCCACCGGGACCTTCTGCGGCGTGGCACATTGCTAATAGACGAAAGCGATCCCGGCACCAAGCCGCGGGTGGTTTTCTACTTGGAGCACTCCGTCCAGGACGCGAGTGTGCTGAAGAATGGTGATCGCCGCACGATTTCCAAGCAGATGCTCTACGTGGAGTTGGATGCCACAGGGAAGGCCCGCCACCTTCATTACGCGCCCTACCTGGATTACCGCCCGCTCCGACCCGACGAACCAAGCGTGGACGTTTTCTTGGCTCGCCCCGAGAGCGGCTGGATTACCCGAGATTTGGAGCGTAAGGCATTGGCGCACGCAATCTCAGAAGTGGTGCCGGAGCACCTGAAAGAGGTGCGCGACCGGCGCAGCGCCTGGATCGGCAAGGCCCGCGCTGCAGTCAAGGATCGGCTGACGAAGGAGATCGGTTACTGGGACCATCGGGCTGAGGAGCTGAAGCTGCAGGAACAGTCTGGCAAACTCAACGCCCGCTTAAACTCTCAGGAAGCGCGCCGCCGAGCGGATGACCTGCAAGCGCGGCTCCAGAAGCGGATGGAGCAGCTCGATCTTGAAGCGCAGGTTTCGGCGCTGCCGCCCGTCGCATTGGGCGGCTTCGTAGTCGTGCCAGCCGGGCTCATTGCCCAGATGACAGGCCGGCCGCTGCCTGAAGCAGCGCAAGCGGTAGAGAAGCAGGCCTCAGCTGCTGGCGCGAGGGGAATCATCATGGACGTCGAGCGCCAGCTTGGATTCGAACCTACTGACCGTGAACATGAGAAACTCGGTTACGACATCGAGAGCCGCGATGTGAGCACTGGCCGATTACGGTTTCTCGAAGTAAAGGGCCGCGTCTCGGGTGCAGCAACAATCACCGTCACCAAGAACGAGATTCTCTATTCCCTGAACAAGCCCAAAGACTTTATCCTCGCGATCGTACAGTTTGAAGGGGATAGCCATCGAGTTCATTACATTCGCCAACCATTCCAACGGGAGCCAGATTTTGCTGTCACCAGCTCAAACTACAGCCTTGCTGAACTGCTCGCCAAGGCGGAGCCACCGTCATGACACTTGGCTTCGGCTGTTAAGTGGCAAATTAAATGCGACTGAGCGTGGCAAATTAGTGCGACTGCGATAAATTGCGTTCATATATCATCAATTTATCGTTGGTCAGTGCGGAAAACGCCGGCGAGAACTGCAAGCAAAAATCGATGTCCGCCTCAGTTGCTTTCAAACCGGGAACAATCGTTCGTTGGCGTGGCCGACGCTTTGTCGTTATTGATTGTGTGGGGTTAGACAGCATTGTTGGTCGGCAAGTTGGTAAACACAAGCTCGACCAGATCCCGGTGAGTGAGGCGCTGCCGGATCATCCGACAAATGGCGGTACCAATCCGCAAATCAATGTGATATCGGTGCCCGAGAGGGAATGGCAGACAGCGAGTAAGCAATTTGCCATGCTCAAGCCGCTTCTCGATATGGATGGCACTCAGCGAACACGAGCCGACGTGGAGAGGGTCTCCAAAATCCTAAAGCGGCATCCTGCCACGATCTATCGTTGGATCGATGCCTATCATCATTCCGGGCGCATCTCGGGGCTTCTACAAAAGGGCCGTGCCGATCGAGGCAAGAGTCGCCTTTCAAACGAAGTTGAGGCAATTATTGAAACCGCGATTAACACGGTCTACCTCACTGCGGAACAGCCACCCGTCAGCGCTGTGATTGAAGAGGTCGCGTTGCAGTGCTTTAAAGCCAAACTCAAAACACCCGATGCCAGCACCGTGCGGCGCCGCGTCGCTATGCTTGCGGATCGACTTAAGTTGGAGAAGCGCAAGAACAAGAAAGCTGCGGCGCAGAAGTTTGAACCGATCAAGGGCCACTTCCCCGGTGCCGATGCTCCCCTTGCGGTGGCCCAAATTGACCACACGCCCATGGATGTCATTGTGGTGGACGAAGAACATCGGCAGCCGATCCAGAGACCGTCTTTGACCGTCATCATTGATGTGTACAGCCGTATGGTCCTCGGCTTCGCCATTTATCTAGAAAAGCCGAGCGCTTTCACGGCCGGGCTGGCCATCGCGCATGCCGTCTTACCCAAAGAGCCTTGGCTCAAGGAGGTTGGTGTAACAGCCGATTGGCCGTGCTGGGGCAAGATGCGCAAAATCCATTGCGACAATGCCAAAGAGTTTCGTGGCAGCGTAATCGGCCGTGCTTGCCGCGACCACGACATTGCGGTCGCGCATCGCCCACCGGGAGAGCCACACTACGGGGGACACATTGAGCGAGGCTTCAGGACTTGGCTGACGCAAACCCACCGCCTCAAGGGCACGACCTTTTCCAATATCAAGGAAAAGTCCCAATATCCGTCGGAACGTCGCGCTAGCATGACCCGAGCCGAGCTGGAGAAATGGTTCACCATCTACGTGGCCAAGGTGTACGCCAACAAATTCCACCACGGCATCCAGACGACACCCTTAGCCAAGTATCAGGATGGGATCGTGGGAACGGCAAGTCGCCCGGGAATCGGCCTGCCGGAACGCATTCTGGAGCCGACTGCTTTCGCGCGCGATTTTATGCCCTTTGAAGAGCGTACGATTCAGGGATACGGCGTACTGATTGATCACGTTTACTTCTGGGACGATGCCCTGCGACCGTGGATGCACTCCCGCGATCCCGAGGATCCCAAGCAACCTCGCAAATTCCTCTTGCGAATCAACCCGCGCGACATGCGGGAAGTCTATTTCTGGGACCCGGCCAACAAAACGTACATCCCCATCCCATATCGCGATCGCTGGCGACCGCCTACCAGCCGCTGGGAGATCCAGGCGGCCGTTAAGCGCCTCAAGGCGCAGGGCTACGCTCGAGTGGACGAAGCGCTGATCTTTCAGGCAATTGACGAAATGCGTAGTGTCGAACGGGAATCGGAGAGAAAGACGAAAAAGGCCCGGCGTGCCAGGGAGATGCGCGACAATTCAACCGGGCACGCTTCCTCGACTTCCCAGAAACGGGGCCCCAGCGCTGTCACAATTCCCGAAACCGATCGGTATCAGGACAGAGTCGAAGCCTTTGAAGGCATTGTCGAACCCGACTAGCGGTGACCTCGCAACTTGCAGATCACTCGTCCAGTCGCATTAATTTGCCACCTTCAGTCGCACTCAATTTGCCAGAAATCGGCCTCAGTCGCATTTAATTTGCCGTTTAACATTAGCCGCCGCTCAACGCCGCCGTAAATCGCGGGGCGCACAAAATCCCAGACTCATCGATAAGCACTACGAAACTATTCGCACGGCCATGCAAGGCGTCTTTGATGAGCTGGGGTTGGCCGCCTAAACATCGACAGGGGTCACAAATCCAAGGACGAGCACGAGCGCGCATGAACATCGACAATTATTTTTTCAAAGTTTTCGCTAAGCGGCTAATAAATAGACACTAACGTCACATTTTGAAAAATGAAACTCCCCCATGCCGAGTGTTAAAGAGCAAGACCTCAGCGAACACGTTGAATTCCCTATAGTGAGACCACGCTTTAAATGTCTTGGGGCCTAAATCTACAAGCTTCTTGAGCCCGGTCAGCTTGAATTTGGCTACCGACCTTCGGCATTCCCTCAGTGACGTCGAGGTCGAGCTGTGCAAATCTCAGCATAGCGAATAGACATGGGCGAAATTCAGCAGTGCACCGATCCTGCCGTGGGCCGATGCTCTGGCGGTTGATCGCGTTGGGGACGAAGAAGTAGTCCTTGTCGTACATGGTCAGCGACCAGAAGCCCTTCGCGCGCGGAAGCTGCCCCTTGGGGAAGTGCATCACGTACTTCTTCGCACCGTCGTAGGATCCGAGGATCGCGGGTCCCTCCGAGGTGGGATAGACAGCGTCCTGCGGGCGATTCGCACCCAAGCCGGTAGCAGTGACTAGGGCCCGTTGGATGTAGTTCGTACCGTAATTGCGGTCTCGCCTTTCGCTGAAATGGCAAGACATGATACAAATTCGTTCTGACGCCCCGCAACGGACGGCAGCGTTGCGTTTTAACCTCAACTCCGAAATCGGGGACCATCCTCGTGCTCGCCGTCGTCCTTAGTCCTCGTTAGTCTAATCTGTTGGGAATTCATCTCCCCACTCGATGTCAACCAAAGCGAATTGCCCTGGATCTACGCCTTTAGCCTCAAGCTTTTGCCGTGCGGAGAGGATGTTCCAGGCTTGGATTGAGTAGGTTTCCTGACCGTTAGTGAATTGATAGACTTGCATGTTAGGCGGTAATAGCGGCTCCATTTTGCGTTGTATTCATGGTTGGGAAATAACACATTTCTCTCCCAGCTGTTTCTGCTTATTTCGATTGGCCTCAAAAACTGTCTTTGGCAACCACGGGGCTAAAAAAGTCTGGCTAGTATGGGGCCGTAGATCTTCAGCAAAAGCACCACGCCGGAAAGCCCCAACACGAAGTAGGTAACCCGCTTGAAATTGCGGTCCGAAATCCGACGGTAGAGCATCACGCCGGTGGCTGTTCCTGGCAGGACCGCGGGCAGGGTCATCATCATCAACACCCAGTAACGATAGCTCAGATAGTTCGAATGTAGTAGCGCGATCAGGAACAACGAGAAGATCTGCGACATAATAATGTAGGGCTGGACGACGGCGCGACTCTGTGCCTTTGGTAGATCCCGCAGGTTTGTCCACACCACGACGGGGGCAGTGGGAAAAGCGGTGAACCCTCCGATTGCCCCTCCGATGAAACCGACGATGGCG
>JAFAJU010000573.1 GCA_019236035.1 Verrucomicrobiota bacterium
GGGGGCACTGCAGCTCTACTGAAAAGCGAGTCGATCGCGCACATCGGGATCGAAACGTTTACAGGGTTTCCAGAGATTCTAGGCGGACGCGTCAAAACGCTCCATCCCAAGGTACACGGTGGATTGCTTTTTCTGCGAGACGACCCCAGTCATCAGCAGCAGGCAGCGGCTCACGAGATTGAACCGATCGATCTGGTCGCGGTTAACCTGTACCCTTTCAAGAGTACGGTAACCAAGCCGAATGTCACTTTGGGTGAGGCGATTGAACAAATCGACATTGGTGGGCCGTCCATGCTGCGGAGCGCTGCCAAGAACTACCGAACTGTGACCGTAGTGAGCGATCCAAGCGACTACGCGTCGGTCTTGGAAGAAATGGAGCTGCATAGCGGAGAGACTACTCTCACGCTGCGGGAACAGTTAGCGATCAAAGTTTTTCTTACGACGGCGAACTATGATCAGGCCATCGCCGATTTCTTGCGGCAAGAACAGGGCGCCTCGGGAGCCTTTGTGCTCTCTTTGCCGATGGAATTGCGGCTGCGGTACGGGGAAAATCCGCACCAGGCAGCAACCCTGTACGGTCATTTTCAAGATTTCTTTCAAAAGCTACACGGCAAGGAACTCTCGTATAATAACATCCTCGACATCAACGCTGCGGCCAACCTTATTCGAGAATTCGCGGAACCGACGGTCGCGATTTTGAAGCACACGAACCCTTGTGGAGTTGGCTCCGATGCGGATCTGAGAGAGGCCTGGGTCAAGGCGTTCGCTACGGACAAACAGGCTCCGTTCGGCGGCATTATCATTTGCAATCGTCCGCTGACCGAATCGCTGGCGCGTGCCATTTCAGAGATATTCAGCGAGGTCATTATTGCTCCGGAATTTGAGCCGGAAGCCAGAGCCGTGCTCCAGAAGAAGAAGAATCTCCGTCTGATGAAGATGCTCGGCGGAGTGGACGAAGCCAAAGATGACCCGGACGTTCGATCAGTGATCGGGGGTATTCTAGTCCAGGAAAAAGATGGAGCCGACCTCAAGGATCCCGAGAGGCACGTGGTGTCCGCCCGGCCACCTACTGCGGATGAGATGAAGGCAATGCTCTTTGGTTGGCGCATAGTCAAGCATGTGAAATCAAATGCCATCGTTTACACGTCCAAAGATCGGACCCTTGGCATCGGCGCGGGCCAGATGGCGCGGGTGGATTCTTCCCGAATTGCGATTTGGAAAGCAAACGAGGCTGGGCTTTCGCTCAAAGGTAGCGCTGTCTGCAGCGACGCTTTTTTCCCTTTTGCGGACGGCTTAATCGCCGCATCGGAAGCCGGCGCAACGGCCGCCATTCAGCCAGGAGGCTCTTTGCGCGACGAGGAGGTCATTGCTGCTGCAAACGAACACCAAATGGCGATGGTCTTCACCGGGGTGCGGCATTTCAGGCATTAGGGAGAAGGAGTCAGGAGTTCAGGAGTTGCAGGAGTTCAGGAGGGAAAAGATCCAGCCGCAAATATTGGGTACGGGGCGTCGGTCATTCGCAGCACAGTAAGTGATCGCTGTTAGAAAAGAAAAATTCTCCCATGAATCAAATGCGGGAGTCTCAGACTCATAGCGTGCCGCCCGGCGCGTTCTGTAACTCCTGACTCCTGCAACTCCTGAACTCCTGACTCCTTGAATTCTTCAATTCTTAGCTTCTTGTCTGCGTTAACAAGCTATGATCAAACTAGGAGTAAACATCGATCATGTCGCGACGCTTCGGCAGGCTCGGTACGCCGACATGATTGATTCGCCCAACTGTGAGCCGGACGTTCTTTCAGCCGCATCCGCGTGTGAACGAGCGGGGGCTCACGGCATCACGGTGCATTTGCGAGCCGATCGGAGACATATTCAAGACCGGGATGTCTTCCGCTTGAGAGCCAGTATCATGACAAAGCTGAACCTCGAGATGGGAAATACGCCGGAGATTTTGGAGACTGCGTTGCGGGTCGTGCCTGACGAAGTTTGCCTGGTTCCGGAAAACCGCCAGGAAATAACGACTGAAGGCGGACTTCACGTGGCCAAACATTTTAAGGCGCTCAAACAGACGGTCGATCGCCTGCACTCCGCGGGCATTCGTGTGAGCATGTTCATCGAGCCGGAAGCCGATCAGATCGAAGCGTCAGCCGCATCGGGAGCAGACGCCGTGGAACTGCACACCGGTGCGTTTGCCAATGTACTGGCTGACTTCAAGGAGGATGAACTTGACCGACTCGACGCGTCAGCCCGATTAGCGAAAGAAAAAGGACTCGTGGTGAACGCAGGTCACGGGATAAATTATGACAACGTGCACATGTTAAAAAAAATCGCTCACTGGAATGAGTTCAATATCGGACATTCGATTGTCTCGCGCGCGGTTTTTGTCGGTCTCGAACAAGCCGTTCGGCAGATGTTGGAGCGCCTAAAAGGCTGAGGATGATTTTTGGAATTGGGATCGACGTGGTGGAAAACGCGAGAATTGCGGACGCCATCAGACGCCACGGAGACAACTTCATTCAACGGATCTACCAAGCGGCTGAGGTCGAATATTGCCAGGCCATGAGAGACCCCCCGCCTCATTTTGCGGCTCGATTTGCCGCCAAAGAAGCAGTATCAAAGGCCTTCGGAACCGGGTTTGGCGGGCACTTCAGCTGGAGGGACATCGAAGTGCGGCGAAAAGCCAGTGGTGAGCCGTTTATCGTCCTGCACGGCGGGGCCGCAGCGCTCGCGAAACGTTTGGGTGTTTGTACTGTGTTCGTGACTCTCAGCCATTCGCAACATTACGCAGTGGCCAACGCAGTTTTAATCAAGGAGGACTAGAGCCTGCATCGCTCACAAATCTTTCAGAGATTGTGAGCGATGCAAGCTGGAGAGATGCAAAACGAATACAAAGTAAGACTTGAGGTCTTCGAGGGGCCACTGGACCTCCTACTCTATCTCATTAAAAAGGAGGAGGTCGACATCTACGACGTTTCGATCGAACAGATCACGAGCCAATACCTTGAGTACCTCGAGACGTTTCGAATGCTTGACCTGGACATTGCGGGAGAGTTCCTCGTCATGGCCGCCACCCTGATCTACATCAAGAGCCGCAGCCTTCTCCCGGTGCACCAGCAACCTCCGGATGAAGATGCAGAAGAAGAGGATCCACGCTGGGATCTGATTCGGCAGTTGATCGAGTACAAAAAGTTCAAGGACGCAGCGTTCCAACTCCACCAGCGAGAGTTGTTGCAGGAAGGGCTCATCGCTAGAATGCCCGAGAAGCCCGAATTCAATGATGCCGGCGCGCTGCTGAAATCTGAAGTGAGCATCTTTGACTTGATCAATGCCTTCCAGAAAGTGCTGAAAAAGATCGAGCTCAAACGCGAAGATCTGCGCGAAATTTTCGAGGAAAACTTCACCGTCTCCGACAAAATCGACTTAATTATCCGAACTGTCGCAGGCGACAAAACAGTTACTTTTTCCGAGTTGTTTGCGTCGGCTGCAAGCCGCACTGAAATTGCAGTAACGTTTTTGGCGCTCCTGGAACTCATTCGTATGAAACAGCTCCGCGTTGTTCAAAATGGATTATTTGCGGAAATCGAAATCCGGCGCGTGTAGGCGAAGCGTCCTGCTTTGCATCGATCTCGTGAGGAAGCAAAGCGGGACGCTTCGCCTACATCGCTCAAAATTATTCGGTTTTCTATCCGGAGATCCGCGCTAATCTCGGGATCTGGCTCATGATTAACCTCAAGGCAGTCGTCGAAGCTCTGCTTTTCGCGTCTCAAAAACCCCTGACGCTGAAGGAAATCACCGGTACCCTGAAGTCGGCTGCTGAATACTTTGCAGAAGACCCGGAGGGCAGTGACACGGACGTTGCCGGCTCGGGCGAAGCGGTTCGACTGAGCGCGCCGCAGTCCTCGCCCTCCTCCGGGTCCACCCCGTTGGCCTTAGCCGCGACTACGGAGGCACAGGTCGCAGACTGTCTCCACGGATTGCAGAGTGAGTATTCAGAACTGAACCGCGCGTTCCATCTCGTTGAGCAGGTTTCCGGATGGGTTTTGGTCAGCCGGGCAGAATACCTGCTGTGGGTACGCCAGTTGTTTCCGGAGCTGCGACCAACCCGACTCAGCGCGCCTGCACTCGAAACGCTAGCGATCATTGCGTATCGCCAGCCGATTGCGAAAGCTGATATTGAGGCGATCCGCGGCGTAACCGTGGACGGGGTCATGCAAAAACTGCTCGACGCCGGTTTGGTGAAAATCGCCGGTCGTGCGGAAATTCCCGGTCGCCCGTTATTGTATGAGACTACCCAGCATTTTATGGAGCATTTCGGACTAAAGACTTTGGAAGAACTACCAAATGCGTCCGAGCTCAGACAGATTTCGTTGCCAAAAGCGGCGGCGGTGGAGCATCGCCCTGCACCAAGTGCCGAGACGACCGATCAGGGCAAAACGGGGAATACTCAGAATGGACAAGTCCATGTTATCACTGGAACAGATTCGCAAACGCATTGACGAGGTCGATACCAAGTTATTGGATCTATTGAATCAGCGGGCCGACCTTGTCCATGAGGTTGGCGTCGTGAAGAAGCAAGCCGGCCTGGCCATTTACGCACCTGAGCGAGAGGAAGCCCTGCTGCAGGGCCTTGAACAGAAGAACAAAGGGCGACTCCCTGGAACTGCGGTACGCGCGATCTACCGAGAGATTATGTCAGCCGCGCTAGCACTCGAGAAAGGATTGACCATTAGCTATCTCGGCCCTGAAGCGACTTGGACACATCAGGCGGCGCGCGCGAAATTCGGTGCGTCGCTTGACTATGTTCCTCAGGCAAACATTGGCGATGTCTTCGACCAGGTTACCCGGCGCCTGGCTGACTATGGCGTCGTACCGATCGAGAATTCGGTTGAGGGCGCAGTCAACCACACTCTGGATGTCTTCATGGATTCCGAGTTAAAGATTTGCGCGCAAATCCTGCTGCGAATCGAAAACAATTTCCTGTCGAACGAGCCGAGGGACAAGATTACCAAGATCTATTCTCACCCGCAGGTTTTCGGCCAATGCCGGAAATGGTTGCAAGCCCGTGCCCATGACATGGAATGGATTGAAGTCTCGAGTACCACGAAAGCGGCTGAGTTGGCTTCGCGCGAACCGGGGACAGCGGCCCTGGCAGGCGCCATGGCCGCGGAGGTGTATGGGCTGGAGATTCTCGAGCGATCGATCCAGGACAGTCCGAATAACACCACTCG
>JAFAJU010000067.1 GCA_019236035.1 Verrucomicrobiota bacterium
CGAGTGGTGCGCGAAGCTTCGGCACTACTTACCCGGTGGTCATCATAGGATATCGGCTTGACCGAACTTTGTGCTGGTAGACCATCAAAACACCAAAACACCGGAGGGTGACGACGCTTTGGAAGGAAAGTGGCCGCTGCGCAAGCCGCTTTAGCCGGTTAGACCCTTCTAGGCCGCCCCATTAGATGGCGTTTAGAATTGTTAATTTAGGGAGCGATGAAGCTGACTATTCGTTTTATGATTTAAGCCTACGCTTCGAGCCTTTGGAAACAGAGTACGATGATTACATGACTTACTACGAGAAGATGGAGTTCGAAAAGGAACTACCAAACGATCTGGTAGGGCCAAGGACTTCGGCGAGCTCAGTCGAGCCGTTCACCTTGGCCTTGGGGCGCCAACGGGATGCGACAAAGCAGGCCTCTCCGAATCACGCGCGTCATTGGGCGCAGCGTCAGCGGTAGGCCGGTACTGGCACCGAAGAAGGGACAATTTCTTTATCCCGGAAAATTTCTTTTGCCAATTGACCTGTTTTTACCCAATTTTGCCTCGCCATGTCACATTTTAAACTCGTTGCCACCGCGGCAGTAAGCGCCCTTCTTTTCACCGGAGGCTGCAACAAGAGCGAGCCTAACTCCAGCACCGCTGGTGATCATTTGGTGAAAGTCCGTGTTGGATACATCGGTATCACGTGCGAGGCCGCGATTTTCTGCGCGATTGAAAAAGGGTTCTTCAAAGAAGAGGGGCTCGACGTGGAGTTGGTTAAGTGTGAATGGTCGAAATACAAGGACGTTCTTGCACTGGGCGGCTTCGATATCACCTATCACCTGATTATGTATTTGCTCAAGCCGATAGAACAGGGGTTGGATGTTAAGTTCACTGCCGGAATCCATAAGGGTTGTCTCCGTCTCCAGGCGGCTACGGACGGCAACATCCAAACAGTGAAGGATCTTCGCGGCAAGCGAATCGGTGTACCTGGAATGGGCACCCCACCATTCATTTTCGCCAACCGCGTCCTGAACGCCAATGGGATCGATGGAAGCCGGGAGGTTGACTGGCGTGTTTTTCCGGCAGGAGAACTCGGATTGGCGCTGCAGAAGGGAGAGGTAGATGCGGTGGCTGATTCGGAGCCGATCGGCACATTGCTTCTCTCTGGTGGCAAAGTTCGCAACGTCGCCGATCAAGCCACCGATGCACCTTATAAGGACGAATACTGCTGCGCGGTGGTTGTAAATGGGAAGTTCCTCGCCAATAATCCGAAAGCCGCTGCAGCGGCAACGCGAGCATTGCTGAAAGGTGCAAAATGGGTTGAGATGAACCCTGCGGCTGCCGCGAAGCTCTCTGTAGAGAAAAATTATCTCGCTTCAAATCCGGAGCTGAATACGCTCGCAATCTCTCATCTTCACTATGATCCGAGCGTTTCTGGGGGGGAAGAAGCGGTAAAGTCAGCGGCTGCAGCAATGAAGGATGCAGGGATGCTCAACTCTACGACAGACGTTGCGGGTTTGGCTAAGAGCGCTTTCGTTCACCTCGAAGGAGTCTCGGATGAGTGGCTTCAGACTCTACACGTGGACAAAGTGGCCGGAGGACAGGTGACTTCCGATCTGGCCTTCCGAGTCGCGGCGGAGTGCGCGGCCAGCCGGGGTATTGTCAAGGTCGCGTCATGCTGTTCGCCGGAAACAAAGTGAACGAAGTCGCGCCGCTTAAAGAGTCTGCTCAGCCGAGCAACGTTGTTGAGCCGCCGACCGGGGCTCAGAAAAAACACGAGCCGCCCGCCGAGAAGAGGCGGTGGCAGATTTTTTTTACGGTTCCGTTGGCGACCGCCACCGCGCTGGCTCTTCACTGGTTAGCATCAAGGCAGGAACCTCCGGGCGAAACACATTTGTATACGTATCTTTTGAGCGGGTTGCTCGTTGTCTCGATAGTCGCTGTCGCCCTGCAGTCGCTCTGGTCCAGTGATTGGATGCGGGGCGCGTGTCCCTTGATAGCCGCCGCTGTATTGTTCCTAGCTGGTTGGGAGATGGCAACCTCCGGATTTCGGTGGCTTCCCATGCCTTATTTTCCAGGCCCGGCCGCTGTCTTGCAGAGCCTAGTAACTGATCGGGACATTCTTTTTGATAGCACCTGTCACTCGCTGTTACTGCTCTTGTGCGGGTATGCGCTTGGCGTTGCTGTGGGTCTGTTCAGCGGAGTCTGCATCGGCTGGTCTCGCCAGGTTCGCTACTGGGGAATGCCACTTTTAAAGATCGTTGGTCCGATTCCGGCGACGGCCTGGATTCCGCTGGCGATGGTTCTGTCGCCATCGGCGATGGTGTCTGCGATGGCGCTGATTGCCCTGGCGGTCTGGTTTCCTGTGACCATGTTGACCGCCTCCGGCGTGTCCAACACGCGCGCTGCCTACCTCGATGTCGCCCGGACGCTCGGCGCTGGCCGGGCATTTCTTATCTTCCGCGTAGCCATTCCGGCAGCCTTGCCTAGTATTTTCATTGGCCTGTTCATGGGACTTGGAGCGTCGTTTTTGACACTCGTGGTAGCGGAAACCGTAGGCGTGAAGTCAGGTCTGGGTTGGTATGTGAGCTGGGCACAAGGTTGGGCGGAGTATCGGAAGGTTTATGCCGCGCTTTTGATCATGGCGGCCTTTTTTTCGACGATCATGACAGCCCTTTTCAAAGTCCGTGACCGCGTGCTTGTCTGGCAAAAAGGGGTGATTAAATGGTAGCCGTATCCGAAAATACTGTTGCGACAGAAGGCGCTTCCCTACGCGTGAAAGATGTGACCAAGGTCTTTGCGGCGCGTGACAGCACGGCCGAGCGCATGCTTGCCTTGGATGCGATGTCATTTGCTGTCGCGCCGGGAGAACTAGTTTCCATCATTGGCCCTAGCGGCTGCGGAAAATCCACGTTGCTTCGCCTTATTGGCGGACTCGATTTTCCAACCTCCGGCGAGCTGTACGTGGGAACTGAGGCTATCACCGGTCCGAGCTCCGAGCGCGGACTCGTATTCCAGGACCCATGCTTGTTCCCGTGGCTTACGGTCCGCCGCAATATCCAAGCCGGTCTCGTGGCGCTGGGCGTGCTACGCGAAAAACGTTCCGAAGTTAACTATTTCCTGCGTCTGGTAGGGCTTGAGGGTTTCGCCGATGTCTACCCTCATCATCTTTCCGGTGGCATGGCCCAACGCGTCGCACTGGCGCGAGCGCTGATTACTCACCCAAAAATCCTCTTACTTGATGAACCTCTGGGCGCTCTCGACGCCTTTACACGCATGCGGATGCAAGATGAGGTGCTGGATTTGTGGCAGGCCCGGCTCACCACGACGCTGCTGGTCACTCATGACATCGATGAAGCAATCTATATGAGCCGGCGGATCCTAATCATGACGCCTCGACCAGGCCGAGTGGAGCGGAGTATTGAGGTTGATCTTCCCCGTCCCCGAGATCGCAGCAGCGCCGAATTCCTCGACCTTCGGAGCGAAATTCTTAAACTCTTCACCTCGCCGGTGAGCTAAAGGCTGTTGTGAAATGGATTGGGCGAGCGGCGAAGCCGAGACAGATGATAGCCTAGGCTGAGCTTGCGAGGCCTAGGAATGGTTAGTTAAAAGGACGCAAGCGCTGAAGGCGCGACAGATGCGCTTCGGCGGGTCATTAACCGGTTGCATGCCACAACCAAACAGCCTCGCAGGGTGGCGTGGCGGTTTAATCTTCCGCGCCTTCAGCGCTCGACGTCTCGGGCTACCTGTTCCTAGGCCTCGCAAGCTCAGCCTAGGCTATCATCTGTCTCGGCTTCGCCGCTGTCTTGGCGAGGGAGCCTATCTCCTGTGTTGGAGTCTCCTGCGTTCAGGACCAACATCCGAATGATAATTGGCAATCAACGTTGAGATATCACTTGTAACGAACGTGATTTTTAACCTGGCGTAACTTTGCCATGAGGAGTCCGGCATTCATGGAGTATCCAGCGATCAAAAAATATTTTGCAGGTCTCTCAAGCAATACGTTCCTGCTCGCCTTCGCCAGTTTGTTCGCTGATATCTCAACGGAGATGCTTTACCCGGTCCTGCCGGTGTTTCTGACACAAACGCTGAAGGCGAGCGGTAGCATCGTTGGCATCGTGGAGGGTTTTGCCCAGGCCACGCAGAATATCGTGCAGGGCTTTTCCGGCACGCTGTCGGACAAGCTGCGAAAGAGAAAAGCAATTGCGTTGGCTGGCTATCTCGTCGCGGCGATAGCCAAGCCGCTGATGGGACTCTCAACAGTCTGGCAAGGCGTTTTCGGCGCGCGGTTGCTAGACCGGTTGGGCGCTGGAACCCGGTCGGCGCCGCGTGATGCGCTCATCGCATCTTCAGTGGACAAACAAAACCGGGGCAGAGCCTTTGGGCTTGAGGGCGTTGGCGACAACACGGGCGCGTTCCTCGGGCCGCTGGTGACCGTCTTTCTTCTCTACTCGTTGCATATTGGCATACGCGCCGTTTTCTATCTGGCGATCATTCCCGGCCTGCTGGCCTTTTTGATGGTCCTCATGGTAATTGAGCGACCGGCATCGGTGGCTGCCAAATCGAGGATTGATGTGAGCTTGCGGCAGTTTCCGAAAGAATACTGGAAATATCTGCTGGTGACCGCCCTGTTCGGACTCGGCAATACCAGCAACTCCTTTTTGATTTTACGGACACGCGATATGGGCAGTTCTCTGGAAACCACGATTCTGATCTATGCGATGTTCAATCTCGTCGCCGCGCTGATTTCCTATCCGGCTGGATCTCTTTCTGACAAGTGGGGAAGAAAAAATGTCCTGCTCGC
>JAFAJU010000078.1 GCA_019236035.1 Verrucomicrobiota bacterium
AAAATTCGAAATCGTTGCCGTTGCTACGATTGGATTCTTCAGCACTTCAATTGGAAGAATCGGCTCTTCACAATGATAAATCCGGAGACCAAATAGTCCCCAAAAGACCAGCGAAACGAAAGTTAGGCCGAGAATTTGGGGTGATAGCCAGGAAGAACGCGAACCGCCCCAAGTCAAAACGAGCATCAGAGAAGTCGTTGCCAGGATGACCAGACTCGCACCCAGCAAGTCCAGTCGGTGCTCGCTGTGGATCGGAGGCAACTTCTTTAACGGATTGTTCAAAACCGCGATGGCTACCGCAGCTAATGGCAAGTTAATCCAGAAGATCATTGACCAATGGAACTTGTGCGCGAGGAAACCACCCACCACCGGTCCCGCTAGACTAGCGATCCCCCACATCCCCGAAATGTATCCTTGGTATTGTCCGCGTTCCCGAGGAGGAACCACGTCACCGATCACGGTCATCGCTAGAGCACCCAAACCACCACCACCGATCCCTTGGATTGCTCGACCGATGACGAGCATCAACATCGATGGCGCCAAAGCCGAGATGATCGATCCGGCGACGAAAATTCCGATCGCCCCAAAGATAACCGGGCGGCGCCCCCTGATATCTGCCAGCTTTCCGTAGAGCGGCGTTACCGCCGTCGCCGTTAAAAGATAAGCCGTGACAATCCACGAAAGGTATTCCGCATTTCCTAGCGAAGAGCCAATTGTCGGAAGCGCGGGGGCAACGATCGTCTGATCAAGCGCGGCCAGAAACATCGCGAGAAGAACACCCACGATGATTTCTTTGCGCGCGGTTGGATCGATGCTTCCGCTTGGGCGCGGTCGGGTGAGTTCGGTTTGCGCTGGGCGGTTCATGGTTTGCAATTTGCAGTTTGCCGTTCGCGGTCCTGCGGCCACCGGAGCGTGCTCCGGGCGTTGTCGCGTTTCGGGTCGGAGTGCACTTCCTGCTTACAAGCGTCATTTGACCGATTCGTCTAGATGATTTTTTTCGTGGGCCCGTGGAGCGTTGCCTCGCTTGCGAGGCCGAAGCGGGTCGCGACCCCTGGAGATGTCATGGGTATTGCCAGGCTGCTGAATAGCAGCAACCTGACAATATGATAACGCTAAACTCGACACTCGCCGAGCAGACGAGTAACAACAACGTCCCTGAACGGGCGAAGGCCAAGGAAATTTTTCTTGGTATCGACGCGCATTTGAGCAGCAATCAAGTAGCGCGCAAGATGGACAATGGCGCGATTTTGCCGGTACAAAGCCTGAGCTTTGAGGAGCTGCTGCTCTTTGCGCAGAAGCAAACAAAACTGGCCGAAAAGGTATACGCGGTCTATGAGGCTGGTCCTTTAGGATACGTGCTGTATCGCAACTTAAGGAAGCTGGGAGTTGAGGCCTGTGTTTCGGCTCCGGAGTGTTTGGAGCAGGGCAAGCGCAAGTTCAACAAACTGGATTCGCGCAAGCTCTGCAGCCGGCTTTACAGCTACGTGCAAGGCGACAGGGAGATGATGCGAGTGGTAAAGGTACCCGAGCCCGAAGAGGAACAATTACGTGCGCGGAGCCGCCAGTATAATCAGCTGGTGAACCGGCGCAAAGCCATCTCGGCCCAAGGCCGGGCCTTAACCCTGAGTCAGGGTTATAGCTCGATGTCGAATGCCTGGTGGCGGCCGATTGCTTACCGGCAGTGGAGCCGACTTTTACCGGACTGGATTAAAAGCCAACTAGAAGTGCTGCGCCCCAGCCTGGAGTTACTCGATGAGCAAATTGCCGAACGCAAAAAAGAGTTAATCCAAAGTAACCACGAAGCTCTGCCCAAGGGTTTTGGCGCTCAGACCATGGTGCAGATGGAGCGCGAGATTGGGGATTGGGGGCGCTTCAGCAATCGGCGTAAAGTGGCCTGCTTTTTCGGTTTTGTCCCTCAGGAGCATTCCACCGGTACAGGCCAACGACTGGGTTCGATCACCAAGGTTGGCTCAACCCGGCTGCGGGCTCTGAGCATTGAATTAGTTTGGCGCCTGCCACGTTGTCAACCCAACTACCCACCCGTTGTACAGTGGCGCCAGTGTCTGTGCAGCCATAACCGAGCCCAGAAGAAAAAAGCCGCTGTAGCCGTGGCTCGCCGAGTGATCATCGACATCTGGAGAATGCGGACCGGACGCAAGAGCCCTCAAGAGCTTGGACTCATTTTAACCCCAGCGCCCCGAGTCAAGAAAGCCACCGCCGATCAGAACGCTGCGCCGCCTGCAAGCACCAATCCGGCATAAACGGATTACTTCCCACGCAAGCGTGGGCCCCTTCCATTTATTCCGTTTGCCGCTTGCACCCGGCTTCGACGTTCTGAAAAGAGTAACTGCAAACTTTCCCGCGGGAAAAGTTGCTTTTCCCACTGCAAACACAGCTTGGCTAACTCACTGCAGTGCCAGCGGATTTACATCAGCTTTTTACCCCCCCTTTGCACCAACGGCTTTGGTAAGCGGCACGCCCCCGTCGGCTCCCCTGGGCAAACTCCCGTTTGGAGATTGGGTGCGTTCGCTTGCCTCGACGTGCTTCGTATAAAGCATAATGTGAGCCGGCTCGTACAGGGTCAGCCGGACACGGATAGCAGGTTGGACGGTCAGAGCCTTGCATGCCGACCGAGTCCACGAGGCAAGACGTCGCCAAAGATTAACCGCTCACCCCACTCCCCTTTTTGACGCGACTACGTCGCCCTTACAAATGAATTCCAGCTGATACACTCGCAGTAGCTTGACAATCCCCATAGCAGGGGAGCCGCTTTGGAATGTGTACGGCGACCTCGCGTATTCGCATCAGCGCGTGATCCGTCCTAAAAATGTCGCAGCAGGCGGCTCCCGCGAATTACCCAGCGCGATGCAGCTCTACGGTCCGGGTGTAAGCGCATCGAAGGCCACGAGTGAATGCATCGCGCTGGGTCGTTCGCGGGAGCCGCCTGTTTTCGCACGTTTCGGCGGCACTAGCGTTGAGACGAAAAGCGCGGGGTGACCGGGCACATGCCAAAGCGGCTCCCCTCCAGCCGGTGGGCAATGGCACGTCACATGAACGTGCCACCCCTTTTCGAGGACGAAGTGTCGCCCTACCGATACAACCGATGATTGATCGGTTGGAGCTGCGAGAAAAGGTCTCGATAAACCTGATACCGCGCTTCCAATTCCTTGGCCTGATCCGGACTAGGCTCCAAACTAATCTCTTCCTGCCGGACGGCAGCAGCGGCAGCCGAACCATTGGCGTAGACACCAGTACCGATGCCGGCTAATAGTGCCACCCCCAATGCGACGGCCTCCCGAACCGGGCTAATCTTTAAAGGCAAAC
>JAFAJU010000283.1 GCA_019236035.1 Verrucomicrobiota bacterium
TTTCCAAACGAAAGCGAATGCTCGATTGCGTCGGTCATTATGCTCGGCCTGACATTTTCTCGCTTACGATCGATCGCGAAGCACGCGCGCACGTTCGGCCCAAAGTCGCGCCGTTTATTTACGATGATGAGGCCGGCGCCGAAATCAGTCGTCAAAGCAATGACCAAGCGGTAAACGGCGCGCTGCAGGAAGAAGTGATACAGCTTCGCTAGGCGCGGAACTCCTCATTCCGCTGAAATAGCCTAAATGCCAGGTTATGCGTCTTCACGCGCTTTTGTTAGCCCGCTAACTACGGGTGCGCATCACGATCTCAGACCGCAGAGACAGGCCGTCCTAAGCAATCTCACTACCATGCCCGAAGTCTTCTTCACCATTCAAAGTGCTCTCGCCACACCAATAGACAGGAATACTCCATGCACGACCAACTAAACACCGACCGCGCACTTCATGCTCGCGACAAGAGCCATTGCTCCGTCATCATCGTGGGTGGCGGGCAAGCCGGCCTTTCGATGAGCTACTGTCTCAAGGAGCGGGCCATCGATCACATCATCTTTGAAAAGCAGCGTCTCGCTGAGTCGTGGCGCTCAAAACGTTGGGAAACATTTTGTCTGGTGACACCTAACTGGCAATGCAAACTGCCGGGCTTTGACTATCGGGGAAACGACCCGCACGGCTTCATGAAAAAAGATGAAATCGTGCAGTACATTGAGGAATACGCGAGATCGTTTAAACCGCCGTTGCGAGAGGGCGTAACGGTCCAGCGAGTGGCCCGGCATGAGTCCGGCGCCTTTGAGGTGAACACCACGATTGGCGACTACTTCGCCGATCAGGTGGTCGTGGCGACCGGCGCATACCATGTTCCAACCATCCCACGGTTTGCTGAGCGTTTTCCTGCGAGCATCAAACAACTCGACTCTTCCAGCTATCGAAGCCCGGACCTACTGCCGCCAGGTGAAATACTCGTGGTCGGATCGGGACAGTCTGGGTGCCAAATCGCGGAGGATCTTCACCTCGCCGGTCGGGGCGTTCATTTGTGCGTTGGCGGCGCGCCGCGTACTGCCCGGCGCTACCGCGGCAAGGACGTCGTCACCTGGCTGCATCAGATGAACTACTACGACAAGCCTGTTCACGAACATCCGCTGAAGGAGCGGGTCCGGGCGAAGGCCAACCACTATGTCACTGGACGCGATGGAGGACGCGACATTGATCTGCGAAAGTTCGCCACTGAAGGGATGCGGCTCTACGGGCGCTTGAAGGACGTAACCGAGGCCCTCTTGTTTTTTGGAGACGATTTGAAGCACAACCTTGATCAAGCGGACACCGTTGCCGAAAGCATCAAGACCACCATCGATAATTTCATTGTGGCAAACAAAATTGACGCGCCCATCGAGGAACGATACCGCTCGGTTTGGGAGCCCGGAGCGCGCTGCACCGAACTGGATTACGCCAAAGCAAAGATCACTACGGTTATCTGGTGCATGGGCTATCGAACCGATTATAGCTGGGTTGAGGTCCCAATCTTCGATGGCAAGGGATATCCAACCCACCAACGCGGCGTCACGAACGTGCCAGGCGTGTACTTTCTTGGCTTGCCCTGGCTCTACACTTGGGGTTCCGGGCGCTTTTCCGGAGTCGCCCAGGATGCCAGGTTTCTCGCGAATTACATTGAAGCTAGGCATGACGGTTCGGCCATCGACGGTGCGCGTTTGCTGAACGAGTTGGCGCTCGGTTCGTGATCTGCAGTACCCTTGTCCGTCTCATCGGGACCTGTCCCCATTTCGACTCCGTCCCCATTTCGCCTCCTTATGCTACATTTGGGCAACGAACTACATACCTATTCACTATGACCCAAATTTCCTTGCCCAGAGTTGGTATCACGATGGGTGACGCAGCAGGCATCGGACCTGAAATAATCATGAAAAGCCTGAGCGACGCTGACCTCTACACCCACTGCCGGCCTTTGGTTGTGGGAGACGCGGGTCGGCTTCGCGAAGCCGGCCGGATCGTCAACTCAAAGCTCGGGGTCAATTCGATTCAGGATTCTGCAGCCGCAAAATACCAACTCGGCGTTGCTGACTGCCTCGACCTGAAGCTCATTCCCGCCGGTCTGCCCTGGGGCAAGCTTTCACCCATCTGTGGAGACGCTGCCTACCAATACATCGCTCGCGCTGTTAAGCTCGCCCAATCTGGAGAGATCGATGCGATCTGCACGGCCCCTTTGAATAAGGAAGCGCTGCACGCCGGCGGC
>JAFAJU010000319.1 GCA_019236035.1 Verrucomicrobiota bacterium
AAATACACAGCGATCTGTTAGCCGGGAAAACAGCGGCGAAGCCGAGACAGAAGATAGCCTAGGCTATGCTCTGTCTCGGCTTCGCCGCTAATAATCGAACTAACTGGCGTCAGCCGTTTAATTATGACTTAAAGCTATCTTTCGATAGCCTGAGCGAGGGCCGAGAGTGCTGAACGCAACGTTCGACTGAATTCCGGGTCAAGAGCGAGGCCCGCGCCATCGGCCGATTGATTGGGAAGTGCGAGGGTCACCGACGCTTCAGGGATGAGGCGTGCTGACATTGTCGTCAGGATCTCGGTCAACTGTGCCTGTGCGTGGATCGCACGAGCCGAAGTATTCAGCAGCGCTACGGCTTTGCCTGGGAATTCAACGCTGGCAACCAGCCAGTCGAGCGCGTTCTTCAGGGATCCCGGTATGCCGTGCGCATATTCGGGACTGGAAATCAGCAACCCCTCCGCGAGACCGACCTCAGCGCGCAACTCAAGCACCGTCGGCGGTGGCGTGTCGCCGTCGAGGTCCGGGTTGAAGTGCGGCAGTGCACCCAGATTCGCATAAAGTGTGATCTCCATGCCGGGCGGTGCCAGTATCCGAGCAGCTCGCAGCACCGCGGTATTGGAAGACGTTGAGCGAAGACTACCCGAAATGGCCAGGATCCGCATGCCGCAAATAAGATCGCGCTGAGCTCTCCCGCAAGTTTTCGCTATGCCGCGCGTTCCGCGACATCTGGGATTCAGGCAGGCTCCCTGGAGGGCTCCGTCCTAGCAGCCACCGCTAAAGAGCTCCCTTTCTAGCAATTGTTTTAGGCCGTGACTGCTACGACGGAGCGCAGCGCCTCAGGAGGGCGTTGACTAGTGACGTTAGCATGATTGAATGATCCAACGATTTTGGTTTGATGCTGACGACGACACGCCTGCGGCTGAGGCTCTGGCGCGATGAAGATTTGCCCGCGTTCGCTGCGCTAAATTCAGACCCTTGCGTGATGCGATATATGGCGAAGCTGCTCGACCGTCGGGAAAGCGATGCGAGTGCCGAACGTATTAGACAACAATTCGCACGACGTGGCTTTGGGCTTTGGGCTGTCGAGTTGATGGGGATCGCCGACTTCATAGGCTTTACAGGTTTCTCTGTGCCTGGGTTCACAGCTCGCTTCACTTCATGTGTGGAAATCGCTTGGAGATTGGCACGCGATTATTGGGGTTTCGGCTATGCTACCGAAGCCGCACGCGCAGCTCGTGACTATGGTTTTGTTCATCTAGGATTTGAGGAGATCGTCTCCTTTACCGTTGCAGCTAACCAACGGTCCCGAAACGTAATGGAGCGTATCGGGATGACCCGTGTGCCCGAGGACGACTTTGAGCATCCGTTACTGCCACCGGGTCATCCGCTGCGCCATCATGTCCTGTACCGACTCGCTCGTCCTAGCCCGCAAAAATCACGCGATAGCTGAATCGACGCGCTCATTGCGGGCTAGAAAGCTCTTAAACAGGCGCTGCGCGTCTGTTTAAGAGCCTGATTTTAAAATAAATGGATCGAAACAGACTGTCTTTAATTCTTCTTTTTAAAAAGCAGCGGAATTGTCCGGCGTAGCCGGAGGATTCTGCTGCCTGAGCCTGCATCGCTCACAAATCTCTGAAGATTTGTGAGCGACGCAGGCTAGGGGATCGCGGCTAACCCTCTCCAGCCCATGGCACCCATGTAGAGGGCCACTATCAGAAGGAAGGCGCTGGAGACGTAGGGCAATTTGCGCGCGATAGTTCCAAGGCCTTTGAACCTTCTTTCCGCGTGCCGGATGCTCCATGCCGCGAGAGACCCAGTAGCCACCAGCGTCACCGCCAACCCGATGCTGAAGGCTAGCACCAAGGCCAATCCCAGTGTGAAATGTTTGATCTGAAGGCAGATGAGGAGGATCGAAAAGGCTGCCGGGCAAGGGATCAAACCCCCAGTGAGCCCAAATGCGACAATTTGACCGGTCGTGACGTGACGGTTTCCGAAGCGTCTTTGCAAATCCAAGGCGTGGGCGCGTTCGTGTGCATCTTCGAAATCGTCATCCGGCACCAGTTCATGGTGATGGTGCCCAACTTCACCGGAGGGGACCGTGTACGTGTGAGCGTGATGCCCGTGCGCCACGTGAAGGGTAGCCTCAAACTCGGGGGCGACTTCTCCGTGGCCGGTCCGGATGGTAGTGCCCTCTTCATGACTGGGGCTGTGGGTGTGCCGATAGGCCCGTCCAGAGTGGCTGGCGGCGGCCTTGATGTCCTGGCGCGTGCGCCAGAACATCCAGAGGGCCAGACCACCGACGAGGACGGCCGACAATAGCTGGAAGTAAGGTTCCGTTGATTCGGCGTTCCACTGATTTCCAAAGTTCAAAGCGAGCGCAGCCAAAGCCCAAATGACCAGGGAGTGGGAGACCGCCGCCGAGATTCCCAGGACCACTGCCTGTCCGATGGTTCCGCGGATCGCCACGATGAACGCCGCCATCATCGTTTTTGAATGACCTGGCTCGAGGCCATGCAAGGCGCCCAGGGCAAGTGCGGTTGGAAAGAAGAGCCAGACGTGGACAGTTCCTTGCTGAAGCAGGTGAGAGAACTCGGCCATCTCTATGAAGTATGCCCCCATACCCCATATTGGCAACCGACATTTTAGTGGTAGTTTTGTAAGACTCAGTCCAACAGGTTTAGTCTCATGCCAAATCAGCACGCACATTCCAGCGAAGAAAAGAGAGCCCTCAAAATCCGTGTCCGCAAGATCGCCGGCCAATTAGCTGCCATCGAACGGATGATCGATAGCGATAGCGACTGCACCGAAGTGTTGACCCAGGTCGTCTCCGCACGAAAAGGCCTCAAATCCTTCGCTGAGGTCATCATCGGTCAGCATGTCGAACACTGTATTCAACACGCTTCCAGCGAGGCGGAAGGCCGGCGCAAACTGCGCGAACTGCTGGTCGTCTTACAGCGCTACGTGGAGTGACGGCAGGAAAGTAGCATGCATTTTCCCTGTTGGCTGTGTTTGCGCCGCGTCGTGAATGCAGGCTGGAAGCCTATGGTACTTTTGGCTTTGTACGGGTCATTTCACCGGCAGGGTCGCTGCGCGTACATCCAGCTTCTTTGGTACTAAATTCAGACTAAAAAAGGTGTCGGCGATCTTTTGTTGATCAGCGATGACGATCGGAGTGACCGGTTGGAATCCCCAGGGCAGATGTTCAGTGATCCGCTGCAATGTGTCGACATCAATACCAACCTCGTGGGACAAGAGTTCCGCGACGGCGCGGGGCTGTCCTCTCGCCCAGACGGCGGCTTCATCAACAGCTTCGGTGAGGTCACCGATTATTTCCGGATGAGTCTCGACAAATTTCCGATCGGCCAGAAAAAACTCGCGATTCGCCACGAGTCCCGTGCCATCCACCAAAGTCCGCGCTTTCGTCGCCACGCGTGCGACGGTCAGGAACGGATCCCAAATGACCCACGCATCAACGCTGCCACTGTCAAACGCTGCGCGCGCATCAGCCGGAGGCAGGTAGACCGGATGAATATCGGAATATTTTAAGCCCGCGCTCTCCAGGGCGCGGACCAGGAGAAAGTGAACGTTTGATCCTTTATTCAGGGCGACCTTCTTTTCTTTGAGATCGGTGACGGACTTAATCGAAGAATTCTCTGGGACCAGAATGGCCTCGCCCGACGGGTCCGGGCGTTGGTTGCCAATATAGACGAAAGGATTGTTTGCGGCCTGCGCAAATATCGGAGGCGCTTCGCCGGTGTGTCCAACGTCAATGGCGCCCGCGTTCATCGCTTCAAGAAGTTGCGGACCGGCTGGAAATAAAATCCAGTTGATCTTTATGCCACGTTTTGCGAGCCGGTCATCGAACGTGTGACGTGCCTTCACCACATTGAAACTGCCGTATTTTTGATAACCGATCCGGATGACGCTCAGCGTTTCCTGGTTACCGAGACTCCGGCTGCAGAGCAACAGGACGGGCAAAAGACCGATAATTGCACGGCTCCAAAATCGCCTCCGGAGCGGGGTGCCCGATCGACTTTGCGTGGGGCTGGTCAACCGTTGGCAAGCATCGAGTGTTTTTAGCGTTGTTCGAGCCATAGGTGGCAATTATCTATATCAATAGAGTATACTTTGCGAGCGCCTGGAGTAAAAAGAATTTTCTTCATGGCGACGGATGGGACCTGTTCCCTTGCAATCTTTGGCTGGGAAGCTTGAGGTACGCGACTGGCTATTTTTAGCGCGAGCTGATTTTTCCTTATTGACTATATTAAAATAGTATAGGTTAGTGCCGACTGCGTGAAATTGCTTTGGTTTATCCCAACGCACGGGGACGGACGGTATCTGGGAACGAGCTATGGCGGCCGTCCGCTGGATTTTGGTTATCTGAAACAGATAGCGTGCGCCGTCGATAACCTTGGCTTCTACGGGGCGTTATTGCCCACAGGGAGGTCGTGCGAAGATGCCTGGGTCACGGCGTCCTCTTTGATCTCTGAAACTCACCGGATGCGCTTCCTTGTCGCTGTCCGACCGGGTTTGATCTCGCCGAGTTTGGCGGCGCGGATGACCGCGACTTTCGATCGCTTGAGTAACGGCCGGTTGTTGATCAATGTGGTCACCGGTGGTGACCCGGTGGAGCTGGCTGGAGATGGTGTGTTTCTGGAACATGACGATCGTTACGACCTCACCGACGAATTCCTGAATATCTGGCGGGCCTTGGTTGCGAGCCCGGCGGAGGTGAATTTTGCAGGCAAGTATCTCAAGGTACGCGGAGCTAAGAGCCTCTTCAGAGGAATCCAAAAGCCCTATCCGGCGCTGTATTTTGGGGGTTCGTCCGACGCCGGTATCGCAGTCGCAGCAAAACACGTCGATTACTATCTGACCTGGGGCGAACCCCCGGCTCAGGTCGCCCGGAAGATTGAGACTGTTCGGACAGAGGCCGCCCGGTACGGACGAACTATTCGATTTGGAATCCGGTTGCACGTCATCGTTCGTGAATCCGACGATGCCGCCTGGCGCGACGCTGAGGCCCTGATCAGCCACCTCAGCAATCAGACCATAAGTGCCGCTCAGAAAACGCTGGCTCGCCAGGATTCGATCGGTCAGCAACGAATGTTGGCGCTCCAAAAGCTCAACGGAACGAGGCGTACGCGCGACGTCCTGGAGGTCAGCCCGAATCTTTGGTCGGGCGTTGGATTAGTCCGGGGCGGGGCGGGTACTGCGTTGGTCGGAAGCGCGGAGACTGTTGCCGCGAGAATGCTTGAGTATCGGGACCTTGGAGTTGAGACTTTTATCTTATCCGGCTATCCCCACCTTGAAGAGGCGTACCGGGTAGCAGAGTTGCTCTTTACCCGGCTGCCGCTAAGGCACGATGAGCGGGAGGAGCGCGACAGGAAGAGTCCATCTTTTGAAGGCGAAATCGTCGCGAACGAGCTGTTGCCGGATCCGCGGCAGCAGCCTCCCGATCAGGTAAGGGAGGTTTCCCTGCCACTTATATGAAAAGTGCGGCAATCAATCAAATTTTGCCGTGGCTTCTGCCGCTTGGTTTGCTGGCCGTGTGGCAGAGCTTGTCATCGGCCGGCATCTTAACGGGCAGGATTCTGCCCTCACCCGTGGCCGTTGTGCTCGCGGGTGTCCATTTGACGCAGACAGGAGAACTGCCATTGCACCTCTTCGAGAGCTTCCGGCGCGCTGCGACCGGACTCTTGATTGGCGGATCGATCGGGTTCCTTCTCGGGTTGTTGAATGGACTTTCAGTGCTCGCGGACAGGGTGCTGGACTCCTCAGTTCAGATGGTGCGCAACATTCCGCACCTGGCAATGATTCCGTTGGTGATTCTTTGGTTTGGGATTGGAGAAGAGGCCAAGCTTTTTCTGATCACGATCGGTGTCTTCTTTCCAATCTATATCAACACTGTTCATGGAATTCGTTCGATTGATCCCCGTTTGATCGAAATGGGGCGAAGCTACGGTCTAAGCCGGCTTGGATTGTTTTTGAATGTGATCCTGCCCGGTGCGCTGCCGTCGATCCTGGTTGGTCTGCGATATGCATTGGGCATCATGTGGCTGACGCTGATCGTGGCGGAGACGATCGCATGTGACAACGGGATCGGCTACATGACAATGAACGCTCGGGATTTTTTGCAAACCGACGTGGTGCTTTTGGGAATCTGCCTGTACGCGTTGCTCGGGAAAGCGGCTGACATGGTTACGCGTCTGCTCGAGCGCCGGCTCTTAAGCTGGAATCCCGCCTACAATTCGATCACTTAGAGTGCCGTTTCACATGGTCCAGGCAATCCTCAATCAGCCTATTCAAGAAACGCGGAAGACTCCGTTGGTACAGGTTTCGCGCGTCTCAAAACAGTTTGGGAAAAAGCGAGTCCTGCACGAAATCGATTTGGAAGTTGCTGAACACGAACTTGTTGTCGTTGTCGGACGAAGCGGGTGTGGTAAATCGACGATGTTGCGCCTGTTGGCGGGACTCGAAACGGCGACTGAAGGTCAAATCTTTGTGGACGGTCTTGGGTTGAGGGGTGCAAACGCGGTCGCTCGATTGATGTTTCAGAACTCCGCGCTTCTTCCTTGGAAAACCGTGCTTGGGAATGTGGTTCTGGCGGCGCCGCGCACGAGTGATGCGCCGGCAGTCGCAATGGAAGCCTTGAGTCAGGTCGGGCTCGCGGACCGTGCAAAGGATTGGCCGGCAATCCTGTCGGGCGGTCAGCAACAACGGGTCGCTTTGGCGCGTGCGCTTGCGAGTCAAGCCGGTCTGCTGCTGTTGGACGAGCCTCTCGGAGCGCTTGACGCCTTAACGCGACTCGAGATGCAGGCTCTGATCGAGAAGATTTGGATCAAGCGCCGATTTTCGATTGTTCTGGTGACTCACGATGTCGAGGAAGCGGTTACCTTAGGTGATCGAGTCCTGGTGATGGACCGCGGCCAATTTGTACTAGAAAAAGAGATTTTGATGGCGCGGCCGCGCACGCGCACTTCACCCGAGCTGGTAGAACTAAAAGAGGAGATCCTCTCCCGCGTAATGGGATCCTGAGCGTCCCGGGGGACAGCCTGAATCTTAAACTCATTTGAAGGTTAATAATTTCCGTCATGAAACTTTTCTGGTTCATCCCGACTTTCGGTGACAGTCGTTACCTGGCTTCTCCAAAAGGAGCCAGACGGACGACCTTCGCGTATTTGTGCCAGATCGCACAAGCAGTCGATGAACTTGGTTACTATGGAGCGTTGCTGCCAACGGGGCGTTCATGTGATGACGCTTGGGTCGTGGCCTCCTCGTTGTTTCCGTTTACGCGTCAGATGCGCTTTCTGGTTGCGGTTCGTCCCGGTCTCATGTCGCCAACGCTCACGGCTCGAATGGTAGCCAGCTTCGACCAAATGTCCGGCGGGCGCCTATTGATCAATGTCGTCACTGGTGGCGATCCGGTTGAGCTCGCCGGAGATGGTGTCTTGCTCGACCACGACGAACGTTATCGTTTGACCGACGAATTTTTAACGATCTTTCGAAGGATCAGCGCACAGGAGTCAGTTGATTTCAAAGGTGAGCATCTGGAGGTTCGCGATGCGAAGCTGCTGTTTGCCGGGGTGCAGAAACCTTATCCCGAGCTCTATTTTGGCGGTTCTTCCTCCGCGGCGCACGAAGTGGCTGGGAAACATATCGATGTCTACCTCAGCTGGGGTGAGCCGCCGGAGCAGGTTGCTGAAAAGATTGCCGAGGTGCGAAAGATCGCTGCCCGTTATGGGCGCGCTGTTCGTTTTGGCGTGCGTCTCCACATCATCGTTCGTGAAACGGAGAAAGAAGCCTGGACGGCTGCTGAGGACCTTATCCGATATGTGACCGACGACGTGATTTCCGGCGCTCAGAAGATCTTCGCCCGATTCGATTCCTCTGGTCAGCAACGAATGTCACAGCTGCACGCGGGGAAACGAGAAAAGCTGGAGATCAGTCCTAATTTGTGGGCGGGGGTCGGGTTGGTGCGTGGAGGTGCGGGCACCGCGCTGGTTGGAGACCCGGACACGGTCGCCGAGCGCATTCGCGAATACGGGGACCTTGGCGTCGATAGCTTTATCTTTTCGGGTTACCCGCATCTCGAAGAAGCGTATCGAGTCGCCGAGCTCCTCTTCCCTTTACTCCGGACAACTCCGGAACTGACCCAGACTTCGCCGCAGTACCTAAGTCCATTTGGCGAGGCTGCCGCCAGCGGTGCCAGTCCCCACGATCGGAGCCGACTTCGCGCGAGCCCGCAAGAAGCCCGGTAACGTTTTTCTCTGGTTGTGATAACGAAACAGGCTGTTTTTCCTCGTCCCGATTACTATGTGGATGTCGCCATTGTGGGCGCTGGTTTTTGCGGATCGATGGTCGCGGTTCATCTCGCGCAGATGCTTCGGAGCGCTCGTCAGATTGGCTTGATCGAAAAACGTCGCCGCATCGGACCGGGGATCGCCTATGGCACCGATAATCCGCTCCACTTCCTAAACGTGCCTGTGGGTAGGATGGGCGCATACCCGGACAAACCGCGCCATTTTTTTGAGTGGTTAAAAGAGCACCCGGATCTGGTCAGCCAGTTCCATTTGGATCCACTCACCGAAGGAAGCTTTGTGGCTCGCGGGCTTTACGGCCTTTACCTCGAACTGTTGGTGCAACGTTGTGCGCTTCAGAGCGGTCGTGTTCATCGGTTTGAGCAGGAGGCAGTCGACGTAGCGAGAGCGCCCGACGGATCGTTTCGGGTGTTTCTGGCGGACAATACGAGCATCTTTGCAGGAAAAGTGGTTTTGGCCCTGGGCAATTTTCCCCCGGGCGACCCGGTAGTTTCTGACCGGCGGTTCCACCGATCTAAAAATTACCTCAGCGACCCGTGGAGTTCGTCGACGCTGCAGAGACTCTCGGAGGCAGGAGATATACTCATCCTCGGCTCCGGTCTAACCGCCCTTGATCTGATCTTGAGCCTGAGTGAAATGAAGCACTCCGGAACGATTTATGTGCTGTCGCGACACGGACACTTTCCCCAACGACATGCGGTCGTTGAACCTTACATCTTTCATCAATCGGACCCGCGGAAGATTCCTGAGGTGCGGCTTCTCCTCCGTGCGGTCAGGAACGAAGCTTCGCTAGCTGCGGGCTTGAAGATCGGTTGGCGTTCCGTGATTGATGCACTACGCCCGCACTCGCAGGCGATCTGGCAGAAACTCGATCTGGGTGAACGTCGACGTTTCTTCCGGCATCTGCGACCTTACTGGGAATGTCATCGGCATCGCGCCGCTCCAAAGGCTCTCGATGTAAAGGAAGCGATGGAGAAGGGGGGCCGATTGCGTTGCTATCAAGGGAGAGTTGAAAGCATCGTCGAAGACGAGAACACCCTTTTTGTAAAATTCCGGAATCGTTCACAAGTCCTGGGCGAACTGGCGGTCAGCCTTGTGGTTAACTGCACCGGACCGGAGTGCAACTATCACAAACTGCGCGATCCGCTGATGCTCCAACTCTTCTTCCGCGGCTTGGCCAGGCCCGACCCCCTGTTTCTTGGCTTCGATGTGAACGAACGGGGCGAGCTTTTGGACGTCACAGGTCGGATTGTCCCCAACCTGTACACGCTGGGAAGCCCGCAAAAAGGACGGCTTCTAGAGACGACCGCCGTGCCCGAGTTGAGACAGCAAGCCTTCGAGCTGGCCACCCGGTTGGCTGAAGATCTCCGGAAAAGCACTCGCCGAGCGATCGAAGAATTGCCAGCAGGTCACTCTTTCGAAATCTGACAATTAGGATTTCGGGGATTCAGCGCCGAAGGCGCGACAGAGGGAAGGTCCACGGCATCACAGATTAAGTTAAGTCATAAGTAAACGACTGACTTGATAATCCTGCTGCTTAGCGGCGAAGCCGAGACAGATGATAGCCTAGGCTGAGCTTGCGAGGCCTAGGAACAGGTCGCCCAAGACGTCGAGCGCTGAAGGCGCGCAAGATTGGACCGGTGCGAGGCTGTTTGGTTGTGACATGCAATCGGTCAATGCCCCGCCGAAGCGCATCTGTCGCGCCTTCAGCGCTCGCGTCGTTTTAATTAACTTCTCCTAGGCCTCGCAAGCTCAGCCTAGGCTATCATCTGTCTCGGCTTCGCCGCTAAGCGCTAAGACGACCAGGATAGGGTCAGCCGATTACTTCTGACATTAAGCGGCGCGAAATTCGGAACGCGCCCATTATAGATTAAGTTAAGTCATAAGTAAACGACTGACCCCAGGGCGGTAGGGCGACGCTCCGCTCGAGCCGTGGCGCGTGACGACCCGATCTCTCTGGTTGCCTAGGATTCCCGGCGGGTATTGTCGGCTGCCGTGGCCAGTTGCATGGCGAACTCAATGAAACCTTCTGGTTGACCGTTGAAGAGTCCGTCGGCCGCGAAGGACTGGACGGTTGCGACGGCGCCCCCTAACGCCGTAGAG
>JAFAJU010000051.1 GCA_019236035.1 Verrucomicrobiota bacterium
TACGTTCATGCTCAAGTGCGTCAAGTCGAAGAACCGCCATGGGTTCTTCTCCGAAATCGAAGCCTTCGGAGACTATTTTCTGAGCAATGACGACTTCCCGTTCGCGGCCTTCAACTTTGACCGAAGACGGAATTTTAGCGGTGATCCCGGGTCGTTGAAGAGATGCACTTCTGGCTGCCGCCTCGGTAATGGTTGAAATTGGAGCTCCGGTATCGACCAGCCACCAAGATTGCTTCTGAAGATTGATGGATATCGGCACGAAGAGGTGATTCTGGTCACCACGGATTGCTTGGATCACCACAACGTTCCGTACGGAGGATGCGCTGCTCGACACCATGCCGAGCGCCAGGCAGGACAGAAAAGCGCACCCTACGCGGGATAGAAGCATTGCGAACGCCCAGGAGGTCCGGCGTTAGAAACTTCTATTAGAACAGAAAGCGGAGATTTAAAAGGAGATTTTATCCGCCGGCGATAGCGGGCACGATACTGACTTCATCGCCCGATTTAACCGGGGTTTCAGATTCGTTCAGAAAGCGGATATCCTCGTCATTCAGGAACACATTCACGAACCTGCGGATATGATCTTGCTCGTCACAGATGCGTTCTTTCAGACCGGGGTAATTGTGCTCGAGACTATTGATAACCTCACGAATAGTTGAGCCCTGAGCTTCAACAACCTCCTGGTCGTTGGTGAGTTTCCTTAACGGGGTGGGGATTCGAACTGGGATTGTCATAAAATTTAACTCGCCTGAAGTGCGTGCTCTACGAGGGCCTCGAATTCTTTCAGATTTGGCCGGATGAGTTTGGCTTTGCCGATCTGGTCGACGATAGCCTCCTGAGTCTTCAGGCCGTGTCCAGTGATACACAGGACGATACTCTCATTTCGCGGTATGCTTCCGCTTTCGATGAGCTTTTTTGCGCAGGCGACGGTGACGCCTCCGGCGGTCTCGGCAAAAATTCCCTCGGTTTCAGCCAGGAGTTTGATTGCCTCAACAATCTCCTGGTCTGTGCAGTCTTCGGCGGTGCCACCGGTTTCCTTCATCGTTCGGATGGCGTAATAGCCGTCAGCAGGCGTCCCGATCGACAAAGATTTCGCGATAGTGTGCGGTTTGGGAACTGGCCGCACGACCTCGGTATTGTTCTTGACAGCCGTACTGATTGGGGAACACCCGGCGGCTTGCGCTCCATAAATGCTAAACGGCCCCGGGTCAGCAAGTCCGAGTTTCGAAAATTCGTTAAAAGCCTTGTAGATCTTTGTTAAGAGGGAGCCGCTCGCCATACAGACCACGGTGTGTCGAGGCAGACGCCAGCCGAGTTGCTCGATGATCTCAAATCCCATGGTTTTTGAGCCCTCGGCGTAGTAGGGCCGAAGATTTACGTTTACAAATCCCCAGTGATATTTTCCGGCAACTTCTGAGCACAGCCGATTAACCTGGTCGTAGGCACCGTGGATGCCGATCACGTTTGTTCCAAAAACCAGAGAGCCGAGAATTTTACTTGGCTCGAGATCCGCCGGTATGAGCACGAAGCTTCGGAGGCCAGCGGAAGCTGCGTTGGCTGCCACCGAGTTTGCCAGATTTCCCGTTGAGGCGCAGGCGACGGTATCGATTCCAAGTTCTTTGGCCCGGCTAAGGGCGACGGAGACGACACGGTCCTTAAAAGAAAGGGTAGGATAGTTCACCGTGTCGTTCTTGATGTAGAGTTCTTCGACGCCCAGGCGTTGCGCTAACCGGTGAGCCGGAATTAACGGAGTGAAGCCAACCTGGAGCCCAACGGTCGGTTCATGCTCGATCGGAAGGAGTTCGCGATATCGCCACATTGATCGTGGGCGGGTGAGGATTTTTTCGCGGGTCAAGGTTTCGCTGACCGCTTCATAGTCGTACGCTGCTTCAAGGGGACCGAAATCGAATTCGCAGACGTGGACTGCTTCCTTTGGGTAGCGTCGGCCACACTCCCGACATCGAAGGTGCGAAAAGAACGGGCGTTTATCCATAAATCAAGGCGGGTTATAATATTCGTCAATCCCACCAAGAGTCGCGAGAGTTACAAGATCTACGCTCTCTCCATCTTCGCCTGAAATGTCTTTCAGACCTGGAATTGGCACCTGGTCGTTTCGTATTTCTCGAAACCGGTTGCCGTGGCATCGTTGGGCCAGTCCCTCCGCCACTCTTGATGGAATAATTGCGAATGGTAGGGGATAGTGACCGGCGGGTCAACCGATTTTTGCTGGAGGGGTTGTTCTGTATAGGAGCAGTGATGGGGCTCCAAACTTTCGACCGGTACAACTAAAGACCAGATTGCCGCTGGCCAACGAGCCCACGGCATGTCATCGTAGCGACTGTTTTCAAAAACAAATGCCCGCAAAGTTTCGCGTCAATCCCCCGGCGGGAGAGCCATTCGAACGAGAAGTCAACAACACTGCCACGATCGGTCGGACACCGGACAATACCATTGCATTGCCGGGTAGCCACGTGTCGCGCCAGCACGCGATTGTGCGGTGTCACAACGGCTACCAGTATCAGATCATGGATTTGGGGAGTCGGAATGGCACATTTGTGAATGATCAGCGGGTGGTAATGCCGGTTACGCTTGAGCCGGGCGCTCGAGTTAGAATCGCCAACTACGAGCTTGTCTTCGATCAGAGTCCGGACGATGAGCCGGGAGGAAACGTAGACGCAACGCTCGCCGCAGTTAGTTTGGAAGGGCACCAGGCGGTGTTGTCGGTGGCAATTCTTGTTTGCGACATCCGCGGGTTCAGTTCGATGGCGGAAAAACTGAATGAACGCGAACTTGCCCAGATTATCGGGAATTGGTTTCGCGACATTGGGAATGCGGTCCAATCGGCTGGAGGGATCATCGATAAATATATCGGCGACGCACTGCTCGCTTATTGGCCGGCCCGGGATCAGCTAGGGACCGAATGCGCGGTTTGCCTGGACGTTGCGCTAACCATTCTCCAGTTGGCAGCTAATCGAATGTGGCCTGGGACGGAAACACCCTTTCGAGTCGGAATAGCGGTCCATTTCGGTCGCGTTACGAGCAGCAATATTGGCCAAGTGGCAATGAGAGACGCGACGATTATTGGTGATACCGTGAACACGGCATTCCGCCTCGAGGGGCTAATGAAGGAACTGAACCAAAACCTTGTCCTGTCACAGGACTTTGTGACGGTGCTACCGCCAGGGTACGATTTCGTGGAGTTTGGCGAGTTCCAGCTGAAAGGGAAGAGCCAAGTGGTACGTGTTTATGGGTTTCCAGATCACGGGGGAACCACCTCGACACCATCTTTAGTGGCCGGGGGCTAGAGAAAGAAATTCGTGAGCTTCTGAAGCGTCATCGGATTGCTTTCGATGACAGAGACGTTTGGGATTGAAACCCAGACAATTACGGTCGGCCTTTCAGCCCCTCCAAATTCCGGAATGACTGCCTTACGAGGGCACGTGAGGGAGGGTGTTTGTATCCAGGGCTAACGCACCTGGCTATTCTGTGGTCCCCCCTTCGGGGGTCGGCTGCCCTCCGTATCTTTTTCTTGGCGCCGTTCGGGATGTCGAAGCAAACAAGGGACGGAGGACCAATTTTGAATTGGTCAATTAGGGACTTGGTCAATTAGGGACAGGCCCCAATCGCAGGTGGGCCCCAATCGCAGGTGGGCCCCAATCGCAGGTGGCCCCAATCGCAGTTCAATCAATTAGGGACAGGCCCCAATTCCGTGCGGGCCCCAATTCCGTGCGTGGAACGAGCGTGCCGCACTGGGACCTTTAACGATGTCACGCGCCGCGACGCGCCGCGGCCCGGGCAGAGCCTCGCCCTACCGCGGCTGTGGGCGTTGACTGCTCGAATTGGTCAATCAGGGACAGGTCCCAATCGCGGGTTCGGTCCCAATCGCGGGTTCCGTGCGAGCGCGGGACGAGCATGCCGCGTTGGCCTTTGACGATGTCACGCGCCGCGTCGCGCCGCGGCTCGGGCGGAGCCTCGCCCTCCTACCGCGTCAATTAGGGA
>JAFAJU010000406.1 GCA_019236035.1 Verrucomicrobiota bacterium
GTGTGACGTTGTGTGAGCCGAGTCGTGACGTCCTGTGACTTTTAGTGACGCAATAGGAGAGGAAAGATGTTGTGAGCTTCACTATGCGTCACAAGATGAACACAAAGACGTCACGGATGTGAAATGATGTGACGCGATGTGACAGTAGGTATCCAATAGAGACTTAGTAAGGGCCTAACGAAGTTAGGGGCATGTGCGACTATTTAGTATCGAGCGAAGCGAGTCTTCATTTCGACTCCCGAAGGGGACTAGTGGCCGCAAAGCGGTGCACCTCTTCGGGGCGGAGAATCGTAGATAGTTAACGGCGAAAATTATCCGAAAGTGACTAACTCGGTGTAGACAGTAGCGCTTTGGATAGAGACACTAACTGATGGTTGGCAAAGTGGTGCACACGTCAGCGGCAGAGTTGGTGCGTTATCACGAGCAACATCTGTCAAACGGAGACTATCATTTGGAGGAGGGCAAGGTCCGGGGAGAGTTCATTGGAGCTCTGGCAGACGAATGGGGACTAAACGACAAGCCGATTGTTAGAGACGATCCAAAGTTCCGAGCATTCGCGAAATTGGATATCAGTTCGTTGATCGGGAGGAAGCTCCTGCGACCGCGAAAGTCCGAACGCCAGGCAGTCGAGTTTGCGTACTCGGCTCCAAAATCCGTGAGTATCGCGGCCGTCAATGATTTACGGATCGCGCAGGAGATGTCAGCATCGGTCAAAGAAGAACTGAAGTGGTTCGAGCGCTTTGCCTGTTGTCGGGATCGACGTGGAGAACTGTACAATTCTGAGGCGGCGCGAAGAACCGGCAAGATGCTGGCTGCGGCCTTCGTACATGAAACATCGCGGGCGAAAGACCCCTCGCTGCACATGCATGTGCTGATCGCGAACTTCACCATCGATCCGGAGCGAAATGAGGCCCTCGCGATGAGCTATGGAGAAATGTTTGAGATGCGCAAGACGTTGGACGCACGCATCCATAACAATCTGGCTCGGAGACTGAGCGCCTTGGGATACACAGTGGAAGTAGCGGAACACGGTTTTCGGCTGCGGGATATTCCGGCGCCGATTGAAGAGATCTATTCGGTGCGGAATAGAGAAATCGCTACGGCCAAAGAGTTGCTCAGGGAGGGCTATACGGTCCAGCAATTGGGAGACGCTCTTCGCGATCGGCCGGTGAAGGAAAAGAGTGAGCTGTGGGTTTCCGGAAGGATTCGCGAGCTCTTGGGTGCCCCTAAACTGCCATCGGATCGAAGCATCGATGAACATGATCTGAATGAACAGGCCTGGCTGGTAACCCGTCGCCCGAAAGAGATAGCCACGACCGCCGAGCTGAAGGCAAACGTCGAAACGACCTTCCGGGAAAGCGGATTTGAGATGTTTGTCGCACCCGAAGCTCGTAGTGAGCCGGCGGTGAGCATGGACTTGGAAAAAGTAATCAGCCAAGGTGGTGAAGCGGTGTTCGAGCGCGAATCAATTGTGCGCGTAGATCACCTCGTGGGTGAGATCGTCCGCTTGGCGCCCGGACAGGCGGCCAATTCGCAAATTGAGGCCGCGCTTGAAGACAATACGGAATTCGTGCGAAAGAAGGTTGGTGACCATGAGATGATCACCACGCGCGCAATCATCTCTGAGGAGGAGGCGATCATTAACAAAGTGAAGGCCGGCACCGGAAAGAAAGCCGCCTTGATTGCCGAAGCCGAGTACCAGACTCCGGACGAGCTCCGGGTCACCTACGACGGATTAGCGCGTATCTTAGCAGACGCTCGCATGAGAGGTGAAGAGATGACGAGCGAGCTTGCCGCGCTATGGCTGCAACAGCATGAGGCGGTCAACAAGTACGTAATGACGTCAACAGACCAATTCCTGAACATTCGCGGCGGTGCTGGCGTCGGGAAAACCTATTTTATGGAAAGATTGGTCCGGGCGTCGGTTGATGCCGGCCGCCCGGTGGCTCTGCTTGCCCCGTACGGTGAACAAAGCCGGGTGACGCTGCGATCAGAGGCCGAAAGGGTAAACAGACTAGATGTGGTGGAGGTGTTTCGTGGTGCCAATACGGTTGCGTGGCTTTTGAACAAAGCGGGTTTTAGCCCTGGATTTCGCGAATCGCTCCAGGGAGGCGATATCTACGTTGACGAGGCATCACTTCTCGACAACCGGACGATGCTCGAGCTGCTGAGCCTGGCGAATGGAATCAATGCTCGAATTATCTTCCAGGGTGATACGCAGCAGCTCCCGGCTGTAGGCCGCGGCCAACCTTTAGCGATGTTGGAAAGGGAAATCGGGTTCGGCATGGGGGTCGGAAGGATCAGCGTCACCCGGCGCCAACTTAAACTCGAAGACAAACGGATCGCGCAAGAGCTATCGAGTGGAGACGCAGCGCGGTTCAGCGCTGCGATCGAAACTCTGATCGGGCGCAGCGCGATCCGCCGCGGCGGAATCACCGAGGCCGTCGAAGCCATTCTGGCTAAAAGAAACGCGAAAATGCCTGTAGAAACGATTGTGTTATCGTCCACTCACCGTCTGGCCGAGAAAGTTTCCGACAAACTCCATGAGGCCTACAAGAAAGCCGGGCCGGGAGTCACCATGGCTCAGGTTGCGGCGTTGAAGCCAAAGGAGCTGCAGCCGGCCGAATTGCTTTCGACGGCCAGCTACAAGCCCGGCGAAATGATCGAGTTTCAGCCGGACGGCCACAAACCCGTTCGCATGGCAGAGGTCCTCGATGTAACGGCAGAAGGAGTGAGAGTCAAAGGCCAGCTCAGGGGGGCGAAGGAGCTTGTCAGCTTCGAAAAGGTGGCCGCCGTCTATGAGCGCACAACATTGGAACGAGGGCCGGGCGAGGTGCTGCTACTGACTCAAAAGATCAAGGCGGATGGGAAGACATACGAGAACGGTTCCCGGCAGGCAATTGTAGCGATCGACAGTGACAAAATGCGCTTCGAGTCGGGGCTCGAGCTTCGTCTTGACGATGGCCGGGTACGGCAGGGTGACGCCGTGACGACTTACAAGGCGCAAGGCGCGAGCAAAATTGAAATGATTCGGGTTGAAGACAACCGGTCGCTGCTGGCGATGGCGAATCGCGAAGATTTGCACGTCGCCTTTACCCGACACCGGGCCAATGCCCGAATGTTTGTGCAGGACATCGATGTCTTGCGGCAGGTCGCCAACCGGTCGCTTATCAAGGATCTCACGGCCCGCGACCTCGAAGCACGAAAAATAGCGAGTTTTGTTGAGCAGATAGAGCAAGCGCTATTCAAGGCCGCCCGCTTTGTAAAGACAATGACCAAAGCGGCGAAACGGGAGCACGAACGAATCCGTGAGCTGTACCTTAGAAAACGCCGGGAAAAAACGCGTGTCCAATCCAGGGAGCGGAGCCGGGAACGCGAAATGGCCATGTGAAGGTGGACATGCCCGCCTACGTAGTTGCCATCTCCCCGCTCCTGTTCATCCAACCTGCTTTCTGGTGTCACAAAAACTGTCTAGTTTTTGTGACAAAAAATGAGAGGCAGTCAAAGAGCAGAGACACCCCATTGATGCGAAAATCTTCCGCTCCGTCCGCATCCGGGCGGATCGGCGCACGCCGGTTTTCCGCGGGGGACATTTCGCTCACCTTGGCGAGCCCCGCCTTGCTTCTTTAGCCCGCTCGATTAGCGTACGCATTGAATGACCGTTACCATTCCAGATGATCGGATTGGCGACATCCAGGTTAGCGAGCACGACGCTCTGGTAGACATCGCAATTGGGCTTTACAAGCGCGAACAGGTGTCGCTTGGGCGTGCGGCGGAGATAGCCAACATGTCGTCACCTGCATTTTTAGACCAGCTGGGACGCCGTAAGATTCCGATCAATTACGGTGTGGATGACTTACGCCAAGATCTCTCTTCACTTGGTGGGGCGCGCTGAAGCTTGTTTAGGGACGTAAACCCTTGGCGAAACGATGGTCGTCAGTGATACCACGCCGATCACGACCTTGTTGAAGGCACGTCAAATAGATCTGCTGCAGAAGCTTTTTGGTTCAATCATCATTCCGGAAGCAGTTTTTGAAGAGCTGCGAGCATTTCACGCCGCGGTGCCCGACTTCATTCGCGTTGAACCTATTGTCGATCCCGACCGACGGCTGCCAGGCACGGAGAACTTGGGCAGGGGCGAGGCCGAAGCAGTTCGACTGGCAAAAGAGGTGGGCGCGGAGATTCTTCTGACAGATGATCGAAAAGCTCGGGCGGCAGCGGCCAGTCTAGGCATCAAATGTGCAGGCCTTTTGGGCTTGCTCATACAAGCGAAGAAGACGAACCTAATTGTTTCGGTACGATCAATGATCGAAGTACTCGAAGATGAGGGAGGCCTCTATCTTTCCGCGGACGTTAAGGCAGAAGCGCTCAAAATTGCGGGCGAGTAGCTCGGCGCCGGAGTGGGACGAAATCCGCCGGATCATCCGATCATCCCGGCTTCCTTGAAGCTGAAGTAACCCTGCCGGCTATTCATCGGCTGACCGATAATGACGTGATCGAGGAACTGGATTTGAAGAATCCTGGCTGACTCGTTGATCCTTCGAGTCAGCCGGATATCAGCCTCACTGGGACTTGGATCGCCGGACGGGTGGTTGTGTACCAAGACAAAAGAATGAGCGGCGTGTGCGACTAATTAGTATCGAGCGAAGCGAGTCTCTGTTTTAACTCCCGAAGGGGACTATGGACCGCGAAACGGTGCACCTCTTCGGGGGGGAGAATTTTGATAGTTGACGGCGAGAATTGTCGGAAAGTGTCTAACTCGGGGTAGACAATAACGTATCAGATAGAGACACTAAGTGATGGTTGGGAAGGTAGTATACACATCAGCGGCGGAGTTGGTGCGTTATCACGAGCAACATCTTTCTAGCGGGGACTATCATTTGGAGGAGGGGAAGGCCCGGGGTGAATTCATCGGAGGTCTGGCAGACGAGTGGGGACTAAGCGATAAGCCAATTCTTAGAGAAGATCCAAGGTTCCGAGCGTTCGCCAAATTGGATATGGCTCGTTGAGCGGGAGGAAGCGACCGCGAAAGTCTGAACGCCAGGCAATCGAGTTGCATACTCGGCTCCAAAATCCGTCAGTATCGCGGCCGTTAATGATCCACGAATCGCAGTAGAGATGTCGGCATCGATTAAAGAGGAACTGAAGTGGTTCGAGCGCTTTGCCTGTTGTCGGGATCGACGTGGAGAACTGTCCAATTCTGAGGCGGCGCGAAGAACTGGCAAGATGCTGGCTGCGGCATTCGTACATGAAACATCGCAAGCGAAAGATCCCTCGCTGCACATGCATGTGCTGATCGCGAACGTCACCATCGACCCGAAGCGAAATGAGGCCCTCGCGATGAGCTATGGAGAAATGTTTGAGATGCGCAAGACGTTGGACGCGCGCATCCATAACAATCTGGCTCGGAGGCTGAGCGCCTTGGGATACACGGTGGAAGTAGCGGAGCACGGTTTCCGGCTGCGGGATATTCCAGCGCCAGGATTGCTGTGGTAGCGGTTTGCGCGAGAACATTTCCCAGGTTGCGTGTGGTAAAGAAATAGGGTGAGCTGAAGCCAAGCGTTAGAGCGAGAAGCAAAAGAATCAATCCGGGGCCAAATCGAAGACAGGCAAGAGCCAGGTCGATCAAGTGATAGCCTGCTGGTTCGTTTCCGTCATGGGTTGAGGCGTCGTTATCAGAGCACACCATTTTTGTTTTGCTTTCGCGAGCCATGTTTCGCGGTTGCCAGAGCGGCGTCTAACAGGTTTACCGGGGTCTCTTCTCCAACACGCAAAGAGACCGGGGAACTCGAGTCAAAAAGCACTCCGAAAAAGGGGGGCTTTGTGGAGAGGCGAGACAATCAACTGGCATTTTTAAGGCGGACAAGTCAAGCATTATTCTCAAAAATTGGTAAAGTGGTAAGGCCAGCTGCCGGTAAGGCCTATCAATTAAAGAGTGCACCCGGAGCGTCAGGCTCGCTTTTGGATGTAACACGCTAGCAGGGAATCGCTAGGCACTTTGAATCGACCCGTCTTTTTTCGCCTTATGACAAAGGGCAGTTCCGTGGCGACGTCGCCCGCGAATTCTAGGGGCGGCGATTCGTTGGAACTTTTCACCTTAGAGATGCATAATAGAGCAAATGCATCAGAAGCTTTCATCAACCAGGATGGACGCTGCATTCGAAAAAGTGACGTTTGAGAACGACGCTTCCATCCTGTTTAAGCACGTGACTGCACAGAGGTTTCGATTTGTTTACCACTATCACCCGGAAATCGAGCTGGTCTACTTCGCAGAAGGGGATGGGCTTGAATTTATCGGCGATTCAAGCCAAGCATTTAAGGCCGGACATCTAGTTTTGCTTGGGAGTAACCTTCCGCATCTGTGGATAAACGACCCCGAATGCCAGTATGCAGAGGCGTGTGTGGTTCAATTCAAGAAGGAAATATTAGGCGATTTCCTCCTGCTGCTTCCTGAACTCGCGCGGATCAGACTGCTCGTGGACTCTGCGGCCAGGGGAGTGGTGTTTTCGAAGCTGATCACATTAGAGGTCGTACCTCTTTTAACGCGGCTGGGTGAAGAAACCGGTGCGAAACGTTTGCTCACTCTGCTCGAAATCCTGGCAGTGCTTAGCCGTGACGGACAAAGCTGCAGACTCTGCGCTACCGCCTTTCATGTTCAGCACTCTGCAGAAGATAAGCGGCGCATCGATGGAATTTATCGATACCTGAGCGGGCATTTTCGTGAGCCCTGTCCCGTCGGAGAAGTATCTCGAGCGATCGGAATGAATGAGCGAACGTTTAGCCGATTCTTTCGCCGCGAGACGGGACGCAACTACATCGAAGCACTCCTGGACCTGCGCTTGAGCTACGCGTGCAGACTCTTGAAGGACAGTGACAAAACGGTTACTGAAGCCGCGTATGAGTGCGGCTTTACGAATCTGGCAAACTTCAATCGCCAATTTCGGCGACATTATCGAATGACTCCGAAAGAGTACCGCAAACACTGGGCCGAAGAGGAGCTCCCCTCTTTTACAGAAAAACGTGCCTAGTCGCGGAAGCGTTGCCTAGCGAACTGCTCGCCGGAGCAACGGGGCCCTTCTCACAGAATTACCAAGCTGATCAGAAAGGGGCGAAGAAATCCGCCAAACGCGGAGGCCACCATTCGCCTAAGGAAGGTAGACACCCCCAGATCTCGGCTTTTGCACATTTGCATGTAAAAAAGTATCGGCATTGCTGTCGGCCTCAGCCTCCGCTCTCGTCTGAAAGATCGGGCTGCTAGCAATCCGATTTACCAGGGAAATGACCGGTTTTTCGTGGCCGGCGGTATGGCTATTTTCTAGCATCTTCCGAGAATTAAATTTTTCGAAAAAGTATCTGTTTTTGTCTCTTTTTGCGAAGCGCCCTTTCAGTGAGGGGACAATATTTGGGTTCGAAATTCCCCCCTTTGTCTCATGAAACTCAAATCTCTTCTCTCTTGCGCCCTATTGGGTTCGATCGTCTCGCATGCTTCGGCCGAAACGGTCATCAAGATCCTGCACATTCAGTCCAATTCCAAAATCAGAGAAATCTGGCAACAGGCCGCTCAAAAGTTTGAAAGCACGCACCCAGGGGTCAAAGTTCAATTTGATTACCTGGAAAACGAGGCGTTCAAGGCCAAGTTACCGACTTTGCTGCAGTCATCGGCACGGCCCAGCGCCTTCCACAGCTGGGGCGGAGGAGTGATGTACGAGCAGGTCGGCTCTGGTATCTGTCAGGACATCAGCAAATCAGTCAACGAGGGCGGATTTAAAGATACTTTTTATCCCGCTGCTATTCAGAATTTCACGGTAGAGGGTAAAATTTACGGACTGCCTAACGACGTTGCGCCGATCGTTCTCTGGTACAATAAAGACCTGTGCCAGAAGGCGGGCATAGACCCGGCCCAGATCAAGTATTGGGAGGACTTTGTTGACGCAGTCAAGAAATGTCAGGCGGCGGGGATCACCCCGTTAGCGGCGGGCGGCAAAGACAAATGGCCTCTCCATTTTTATACCGCCCTGCTCATGATGCGCATCCAGGGCAAGGAAGGCATGGAGGCGGCCTATCAGGACAAGAATGGCGGCTTCGCTAATCCCGATGTTGTTAAGGCTTTCAAGTTTTTTCAGGATTTCGCAGCCCTGCAGCCGTTTCAGAAGGGATATTTGGCCAATACCTACAACGAGGCGGCCGGGACTTTCCATGATGGCAAAACGGCGTTTCACCTGATGGGAAGTTGGGATCTGGTTGAGGGCCGGGCTAATGCGGCCGATAAAAAAGGACTCCCGGATGAAAAATTAGGGTGGATTTTCTTTCCGGAAGTCAAAGGCGGCAAAGGCAAAGCTAACGATCTCTTCGCGAGTCTGGACGGCTGGCTGATTACGAAAGAAGCGCCGAAAGAGACGATCGATTTCATGAGGGTTTGGCTAGGCAAGGATATCCAGACTGAGTTAGCGGGCCCAGGACTGTTTATTCCGGCGGTGAAAGGTACTGCCGATGTCATCCAGGACCCTCTTCTAAAGCAAATCGCCCAGGAGATCGATCGAACGCAGTGGATCGAGATCGCGATGGATCAGCTGTTGGGGCCCGACACCGGCAGGGTGCTAAATGATATGAGCGCGGATCTCGCTTCGGGCAACACAACGCCTGAAAAAGCTGCAAAGGCTCTCGAGGCATCTTGGCAGCAAAACAAACAATGACTGACTGATTCTAAGCACCCATGGCGCTCCCAACCGATCCCCGCTCTCCGGGCCCCAAACGACCTCCGGTGCCGACCTTGACTTCAAACGTGCAGCAAGGATTGCCCAGCCTGGCAGAGGCGCGAGAGTTAGAAGTAATGTTAGGCGCGCGGCCGAGCTTGTGGCGGAGGCTGCAGGATTTTTCCGGCTCGAGCCAGATGAGAGCCTGCTTGCTCTTTTTGCCGCCTGCGCTGTTGATCTTTACACTTTTTGTAACCTGGCCGGTGGTTGAAGCCGCTTATTACAGCTTCTTTAACTGGAATGGTTACGGTGCGCCGTCCAAATGGATTGGGCTGGAAAATTTCCTGCGGGTGTTGAATGACCCGATTTTCTACCATTCGCTGTTTAACAATCTGCTGATAGTCCTGGTTTCAGCGTTTATCCAGGTTCCGATAGCCTTGGCGTTAGCACTCCTGATCTCCGACAAGAGCCGTTCGAGCGTCATCTTTCGGGCCATTTTCTTCCTGCCGTACATCCTTGGAGAAATTGTCGCTGGATTGATCTGGCGTTACATTTACGACGGCAACTATGGCGTAGTGGCGGTGATTTGTCGCTGGTTCGGTCAGCAAGCACCCGAGGTGCTTGCCACCGAAGGTTGGGCTACTGCAGCACTGCTTCTGGTGATTGTTTGGAAGTATTTTGGCTTCCACATGGCGCTTTTTGTCGCAGGCAGACAGGGAGTCGGTTACGATGTCCTCGAAGCGGCGAAAATCGACGGAGCAACGCGCTGGCAGAGCACTCTGAACATCGTTTTGCCTCTGATGCGTCCGGTGATCGTGCTATCGCTGTTCTTCAGCATCCTTGGTTCGTTGCAAGCTTTCGCCATAATTGTGGCGTTAACCGACGGGGGACCATCCAATTCGACTCACTCGGCGGTTTCTTATCTTTACAATTTCGGCATCAAGCGCATGCGCGTGGGCTTTGGAAGTGCGATCGGGGTGACGCTTTTCATCGTGTGCGTATTGGTAATGGTGTTCTATAAGCGGCTCTTCATGCGCCCTAAGGAGGGGCGATAACCCATGGAATCGAATCGTTCGGGATTGTTTGTCTATTACCGGTGGCTGGTGCTGCTGCTAGCGTCAGGGCTGTGCCTCTTTCCACTGTGGGCTACCTTCATCGGAGGTTTCAAATCCACAGGTGATCTGCGTACGAATGCTTTCGGTTTGCCTCGGGAATGGATAACCGATAACTATGTGTCGATCGCCACCGGGGCTCGCTTTTGGCAAATGCTGGGCAACTCGGCTTTCATCGCCTTCGTTACGGTCGTTTTGACGTTGTTGATCAGTTCGATGGCGGCCTTTGTGCTGGCCCACCTTCACTTTGCTGGCAAAAAGTGGATTTCCAACTACCTGGCTTTAGGGCTCACTTTTCCGTTTGCCACAGCGGTCCTTCCGGTCTTTATCCGCGTGCGCGACCTGGGGTTGCTGGACAGCTATTGGGGGGTGATCCTGCCCCAGGTCGCCTTCAATCTGGGTTTTGCAGTGGTGCTGCTGCACGGCTTTTTCTCAGAATTGCCCAACGAGTTGTTTGAAGCCGCCTTCGTCGATGGCTGCGGTTACACGCGCATGTTTTGGCAGCTAACCTTGCCTCTTTCGCGACCGATCCTAGCTACCGTGGGAGTATTGGCCCTGATCGGCAGCTGGAACGAGTACCTGTTGCCTTTAGTGATGATTAATAGTGAATCGCTCTATCCCTGGCCTCTCGGAATCATGCAGTATCAAGGCCAATATGGTACAGATTGGGGGAAGGTGCTGGCGTTTGTAAGTCTGACTCTGACGCCGGCACTGATCTTTTATCTCCTAGCTCAGAAACACATCATCGCAGGGTTGACTGCCGGTGCGGTCAAAGGATGAATAAGGTGTCACGAGAGCCTTTCGAAAAGCGGTGTAAATCGAAAAACCAAAGCGCTTACGCAAAGTGGAGTCGATGAAATGCACAACCTGACGTGGACTGCCACGAGTCAAAGGTCGCAATGGCAGTCAAAGGATGGGGCGAGGATCTCGTCTGCATCGGGAGTTAAATGGGACGTGGAGGTACAGCTCGAGGAGCCGCTTCAGACCGTCGATGGGTTTGGCGCATGCTTCAATGAACTAGGGTGGACGTCGTTAAGCGCTCTCGCAGATGAAGACAGGGAGGCAATCTTTCGGGAGTTGTTCTCGCCAGACGTAGGCCTCAACTTCAATCTCTGCCGCGTGCCCTTGGGTGCTAACGATTTTTCACGAGACTGGTATTCTTGCGATGAAGAACCTGAAGACTTCGCGCTCGAGCATTTCAGTATCGCAAACGATCTCGAAACTCTCATTCCATTCATCAAAAATGCGCTCAAGTATCAGCCGGGACTGAAGCTCTGGGCCTCGCCCTGGAGTCCGCCAACCTGGATGAAATACAATAAGCACTACGCAGGAGAAATGTCCGGCCCGGATATGCCCCCGAACGGCTTGAAACCAGAACAGCTAGCTCGTGAGGGCAAGGACCAATTTATCCAGGCGGATCGCTATTTTAGTACTTACTCCGCCTACTTTGCACGGTTCATCCAAGAGTATGGAAGGCAAGGCATTAACATCAGCATGGTCATGCCTCAGAACGAGTTTAACTCCCCCCAAACATTCCCCAGCTGTACCTGGAGCGCCGAGGGGTTGGCTAGATTTATCTCGTTTCTCGGGCCCGAGCTTCAGAAGCTAAACGTGGATGTGTTTTTTGGAACCATGGAAAGAGCCAACGAAAAAATCGTTGATATCGCCCTGCTCGATCCCGATGCCGCTAAATACATTAAAGGCGCCGGGTTTCAATGGGCCGGCAAGAGAGCAATCGTAGGCATACATCGCCGTTATCCCGAGCTGAAGCTTTACCAGACCGAACAGGAATGCGGGGACGGAAAAAACGATTGGAGATACTGTCGCTACGCCTGGACTCTATTGAAGGGGTTTCTCGAAAACGGCGTGAGTGCCTACCACTACTGGAATATTGCGCTGAAGGAGGGCGGTGTTAGCAGGTGGGGATGGGCGCAGAACTCATTAGTGACCGTCGACGCGGCGACGCAGACTTATAAATACACCTACGAATACTACCTCTTAAAGCATATTAGCCATTTTGTTAAACCGGGCGCCAGGCGGTTGGATACGTTCACGTTGACGGGTTACGACAATTTGCTGGCGTTTGCAAATCCTGACAGGACAGTTGTGATCTTGATGCAGAACGATCTTTGTCAGAGTTTACCGGCCAGCGTAAAAGTTGGTGAACTGATAATCAGTGCTACGTTGGAAACCGATTCATTCAACACGTTTGTCGTTCAGGCAAACTAGACGAGCGCGCGATGTTTCGAGAGAAGCAATCTTCCGCCGTTGGCGCGAACATCTCCGACTAACCTATGAACTGCATTTTGTGAAATCAGCAAGACTGATAGATGCAGGCTCGGCTACTTTTGAGATGTGATGTGCAGACAGTAAATGGAGCAAACGGCAGATGGAAGTGTCACGAGAAAACGTTCCGGATTTTGTTAAAAACTCGTTGCTATACGCAGCATTCTCAGCGGAACGCGACGAAATTTTGCGACATAAATGGATCGAGAGCGAAAAAGCAGGGCAGGATATCGGATTCGAAAAAGCACTACTCGACTGGACTATAAAGCACCGCTCCGCTTGGCGAGAACATAGGAAAAAAAACAGTCAAGGTTAAGGCTTCGGGTATTGTTTTATCATAATCCCTTCAGAAAAATCGCCGTGAAAAGGCCCGGTGCTCGGATTTCGATGAGTAGGTCCCTACCTCCGAAAGCCGACCCCATTGACTGTCGACGTAGGGACTTTGGGCTGTCTAAAACCGTCCGAGTAGCAGTTAGTCCGTTCTTTCCAAAGTTGCGTTCAATGTTTGGGACCACGAGAAGGAAATCGAGCAGGAAGGCGAAGCGGAAGACCAGCGAACCACTAGAGCGCGAGCTAGCGCGGAGATGATAGGGCTCGAAGCGGCAATAGGATGCGCTTTTCATATTCGGAGATACAATGTGATGCCTCCGCCATTCATGGCGCCTCTTTGCGTTTTGTCCCGGCCAAAGCCTGTTTTGCTGTTAAGGTTTCAAGGTATGAGTCCAGACTGTCTCCGTCGATGAGACGTCGACCCCGCCTACTTCCAGGCCAGGTAACGACGACGCTCGAAATCAATCCGGCGTCTATTAGCTTGTAGGTGATAGCCCTGCTAAATGGCATTTCGTCGACTTGCAACCAGCGCCGCCGGCCGCTCCGACTCACTTCTGTTAACAGTTGTGAACGCATCTGGCGTTCAATAAAGCAAAATCCATTTTGCCTTTATGCACCCCAAAAAAAAGGCCGACGTGAATGGCAGTGACCTTACGTGTACTGATATGATCCGTGCATGTTGCACGAGAAACTGGCGAACTGTCCGAAATGTCGGTCAAATGGAATTTTAAACTTTTTTGAGGGTTTTTTCGCTAGCGGCGATACGTAGGGCTGCTACCCGAATCGTCACCAGCCATGCTACTTTTAGACAGCGTTCATGTTCGTACCGGAGGATTCAGTGCAAGTTTCATCCGCGGGTTGACAGAGGGGACAAAAACAACAGGAAACAACTATAATTTGTTAAAAACGATGTGTGACTTTGTGTGTGAAAAGCCGTTTTTAAGTCGAACGGATGCCAGCGGATCAAGTCTGGAAGCCGATTGGAGCGGGCAAAGGGAATCGAACCCTCATAGCCAGCTTGGAAGGCTGGAGCTTTACCATTAAGCTATGCCCGCGCTCTCGCGAGAAGACGTAATCATGGGGCAGTTTTTAAAAATCTCAACCGCGAATGCACACGAATATTGGACGCGAATGGACACGAACCGCGAATGGACGCGAATAGGAGAGGGCGATGGGTCGAGGCCACGCTAGAGACGTTTCCGTGGGTGAGGTCACGCGAGTAAACGTTCGCGGGAGCCGCGGCTGCGAAGTTGTTTGGTGGCATTTGCGCGGTGGCGAAATATGCGAGTCGCGGGGGTTAGGTTAGTGCGGCTCCCCTCCGGGCATGGTTCAGATCGATCTTAATTCGCGTCTATTCGTGTCCATTCGCGGTTGTGTTTCCGGTTTGTGGTAGGATTCGCGGTAGGTGGACACGCCATTCGATAACGAGATAGACGAGTTTATCCTGTTTTTGGCGACGGAACGGGGGTTGTCTGAGAATTATCAGGTGTCGAC
>JAFAJU010000479.1 GCA_019236035.1 Verrucomicrobiota bacterium
GAATCCTTGAAAGGCAAAATGTGTTGCAGACAAATCAAGTTTTATTCCGGCGTATGTGCCTTAGCCTCGCGATGGTTTTGCCTTTCAAGGATTCTGAAGGCGGGACCTGAGGCTATTCGATTTTAATTGGAGTTACCTCTGCAGGCATGCGCCAGTGAAAAAAGCAAATGCAGTATGCTAACCGCGCCAAGGCATTTGCCCCTCATCAAAATTTCGGTCCCGCCATTAGCGAGGCCGCTCAACCCCGCTGCGCCACGCCTAGCGCTATCAAACTGCCGGATACCCCTCGCTGGTCTGAGGCGCGGCCTCGCTAGTCTCAGAACTCCCGAGCCGGTGGAATTGCCACGATCCGTCACCTCTGTTGACATCAGACATACAGTTCGGGTAGCCTAACCTCCCCCGTGCAGCATTTGTACATGCCGCAGGCAAAGGTCAGGTGTCCGCAATAATACAACTATGACGGCCGAAGAATTTCCGATATTTGACGCTATTGTTATTGGTGCCGGGGTTATTGGCGGGGCGATCGCCAGAGAGCTCGCAAAGTATAACCTACAAGTCGCTATCGTTGAACGTAATTTACGGGTGGCTCAAGAAACCTCGGCGGGCAATTCTGGCGTTGTTCACGGCGGCTTTGATCCCACGCCCGGAACGGTGAATGCTAGATTAAATCTCTTGGGAAGGCACCTGTACGAAACCGAATGGTTCAAAGAGCTTAACTTCCCCCATAGAAACTGTCATTCGATAGTTTTAGCTTTTAATGATGTAGAGAAGAAGGAACTCGACAAGTTGTATGACCAGGGCCTCACCAACGGTTTAAAAAGAAATGAACTGGAAATTTTAACCCGTGAGCAATGCCTAGCCTTGGAGCCAAATCTTAATGCAAAGGTTGTGGCAGGTCTATTGTGTACGAGTTCTCACAGTGTGGATCCGGTGATCCTGACTAATAAGCTCGTGGAAAGCGCTCTTGTAAACGGAGCCAGGCTATTTTTAGGGAATGCAGTTACGAGTATTGCTAAAATTGCCGACGAGTTTCGTGTCGAGAGTACTAATCAGCATGCTCGAGTCGAAACTTATAGAGCTAGGTTTATTATTAACGCGGCGGGGCACTACGCGGATGTCATCGCGGGAATGATCAAAGACAAAGACTTCAGCCTTAGGACTCGAAGAGGACAATATCGTATTCTCGAGAAAACTGAGCGATATATGATCAATGATCACATCTTATTCATGGTGCCAACAATCCACGGCAAGGGAGTTATTGTAGCGCCTATGTTGGACGGCCGCGTATTAGTGGGTCCCACTGCTGAAGAGGGCGTCGCGAAAGAGGATACGAGATTAATTACCATAGAGAAATTTGAAGAAGTTGCTGTTATTGCCAAGAAGATTATTCCTGGTCTGAGGACAGAGAGGACCTGCTTTGTTTTCAGCGGTTCTCGCTCGATCTGTGTGGAAACTGATGACTTCTGGATTGCCGCTTCGAGTAAAGATAAACGGTTTATCAATGTTGCGGGCATCGCCTCGCCAGGTTTGTCATCGGCACCGGCAGTCGCTCGCGAAGTGGTTGGAATACTGAGGTCGCAAACGGAATTAACGGAGAAGACGAATTTCGTCAGGGAGGTGATTGGTGACCAGGCCCGCGGGTAGCGGCGACGGGCCTCGCTGCGGTTGAGGGTTGAAGTCCATAAGAGCTGACTTAATTGTTATCGCCCGGCGACTTATTGTCCCGGAGGGACGCATGAGAGTAGCCAGGCACGAAGTGCCAGGAATGGCGTCAAAAGAAGCGATCCGTCCCGGAGGGACAGGATGATTGTGTAGGAGCCGCTTTCGACTCCAGCACGGAACTGAGCACATGCCAACACGATCTTTGTAGACTAACGCGCGAATACATGATCACACCGTCCCTCCGGGACGGGCTCGTTTTTCTTACCTACTCCAGGCACTTCGTGCCAGGCTACCATCGTGCAGTCCCTCCGGGACGAGGAAGACAAACCGCGACTAAGTTAACGCTTATGGGCTAAAGCACCCTGGGCGATGCTGTTTTCCCCTTCGGGGGACGGGCGCCCTGCGTATCTTAGCGCATATGGGTTTCAACCCTGGGTTAGGCGCTTAAATGCGGTGTGCCCTGAAGGAGCACCAGAACCCGGTCCGCCATCTTGAATTGATTTCAGCTCCGAGCGCTTGTTGCTTTCGGGCTCCAGATGGCCTTAATTCGCAGCGGGAGTTTATTCATGTGGCAGATTGTATTCGTTGCGGTTGGTCATCTATTGATTCTTCTTTTGGCGCTTTTCGGTTTGCGGCTTTTGCACCGTTATACAGCAAGCAGGTTCATTCACTCCGGCGTCCATTGTCCAACCCAGTTGGCGGCCAAAGGCCAATACGAGGCGCCGCCTCGCGGTTGGATGGTCCTGCACTTGATTGTTCATCTGATCATTCCCCGACTGATTTTTCTAACGGCGACCATAGGATCTTTTCTGATCCTTATTTATGATTTCGGACTTCGAGCATCGATTTCACCTTGGTTTAACAGGCCTGGATGGGAGTGGAAATTGCCGGTTGCCCTCGCGATAGGCGTTTTAATTAACCTTATTGTTACCGTTGCAAGGTTTCGCAGCAGTCGACTGCGAGAGGCTGCCATGCAAGACCTCGAACATTCTCACGCGATCCTGATGCTAGTTGGTGCACAAGCGCTGCAGGCTCTTTTGCCACTCGTGTTCGCTTTCCTGGTCATTCCGATGCTCGGACTCCCAAAACCGGTCGTGGAATTCTTTGAACGCTTTACGCTGGTTCTGGTTATTATTTTCGTTGGACTTGACACTCTGAGAACGCTGCGGTTGGTCGAAGCCAAAATAGCTCGTCGCGCAAAGTTAAAATGGGGTGGCGAGGAACGCCAAATTCGCGCAGCGGAAACGCAGTATTCCGTCATGCATCGGATCCTAAATGTTCTGGTGATTCTGGCGACAGTGGGCGCAGCCTTGATGGTTTTTGACGAAGTCCGTACCTTTGGGGCCAGCCTCCTGACTTCCGCCGGAATCCTTGGACTGGTGGCCGGGATCGCGGCCCAACGAACACTCCAAAACGTCTTCGCTGGTCTGCAGCTTGCCATCACCCAACCAATCGCTCTTGGAGACGTGATCGAGGTCGAGAATGTTGTCGGGACTATAGAGGAAATCAACTTCAGCTTCGTTTCCGTAAGGTTAAGGGATCTTCGTCGTTTGATCTTGCCTGTTACCTACTTCCTCGAAAGACCCTTTACCAATTGGACGCGAACTTCCGCCGAGTCGCTCACCTCTTTTTCGTTGGTCCTATCTTTGGATGCTTCGCTTTCGGTAATACGCAAGGAAGTGGAGACGATCCTGCATGCCAATCCGCTTTGGAAGGGCGGCAAATGGGAAGTAATGATCAGCGAACTGGGTGAGACGTCGATGGTAGTGCGAATCACTTTGGGTGCCGCTAACCCTGACATCGCTTTCCAGCTAAGGTCACACGTGCAAGAGCATATCTTAGATTATCTAAACGAATTCAAGAAAGGCTCTCTTATCGGTGCGGTGGCCGATCCAAAACCTCCCATGGAATTGGCAGCCACAACAAACCCACCGAAACTGGAACCGGCAACGTCGTCATCCTGAACCTAGTCTGTTGGGAACTCATCTTCCCACTCGATTTTGACCAAGGTGAAATACCCAGGATTTGCGCACTTATCCTCAAGCTTTTGCCGTGCGGATAGGATGTTCCAAGCGTGGACTAAGTAGGTTTCCTGACCGTTAGTGAATTGATAGACTCGCATTTTAGGTGTCGATTTTTAGGTGTTGATTTGTGACTGCTGATCCTCATCCCCGAACTACGGGATCGTACTGGCGGATAGACTATCTTTGGCCACGGGGGCTAAAAGAGTCTGGCTAAGACGGGGCCGTAGATCTTCAGCAAAAGGGCCACGCCAGAAAGCCCCAACAAGAGGTAGGAAATTCGCTTGAAGTTGAGGTCCGAAATCCGACGGTAGAGCATCACGCCGGTGACCGTTCCTGGCAGCACCGCGGGCAGGGTCATCAGCAGCAACGTCCAATAGTGATAGTTCAAATAGTTCGGGTGCAGTAGCGCGATCAGAATCAACGAAAAGACCTGCGACATAATGATGTAAGGCTGGACGATGGCGCGATTCTGTGCTTTTGGCAGATCCCGCAGGCCGGTCCACACCACGACGGCGGCCCCGGGGAA
>JAFAJU010000525.1 GCA_019236035.1 Verrucomicrobiota bacterium
CTTCATTTTCGGAGTCATTAACTCGATGGGCCAGGGTATCCGGGTTGAGTCAGCCTTTTACGGCTCTCGCGACGGCAGCGGCGTTGATGTCACCCGCCGCGTCCAACGATTCGCTGACTACGGTGAACCTTTCCGGGTAAGCAACGACACGCTCAGGATTGACCCCGCTCCGGGCCGAGTTAAGGCGCTGGTAATTGTCTACTTCGTCAACGGATGGCGGATCTCCCAGACCGTGCCGGAGGGCGAGGTGTTCTATTTCAGGAACGGCAGGTACGCCGACCGCGATTCGGATGACTATGGGCCCGGTTTTAGAGTCATCCGAGCTACTTACGGTACCAGAGGACGCTATGCGGACGTGACCGGCAGGGTTCGCGATCTGGTCAGGGATCGAGAGACCTTTATAGTCTCAAACGAGACCTTTGGAGTCGACCCTTACCAGGGTCAGCGAAAACGCCTCAGGCTACTTTATCTCCGACACGGTGAAGAGCGCGAAAGAGAGTATCCGGAAGGATCGTCGGTTAGGATTTGGTAGGGATGCGCTCCGACGTAGACGAACCGTCCCGGTTTGTTCGGTCCTGAAGAGTGCAAAGCGGGACGCTTCGCCTACTGGCGCTTTGCAAAAGCTTCTTCCCGCTTGCGACGCTCGATCACAAACGTGTTGTTGTCGCCGTACAAGGTCCAGGGTCCCGGTGGAACTTCCTTAAAATCTACAAAGCGCCAGTCGGTGACGTCGGTATTCTCTACCTTCAAATAATCCCGGATCGACGGCGAGACGTCTAGTCCGGCGCCACGATTCAAATTCGCACGTGGCCGATCGCCGCCAAAGACATACGTCCAGTGATCGCTCCGAAAGGGGCCCACATCCTCCCACTGGCCGTAACAGACTCGGTTTCCCTTCCGGATGGCCACCCATCGCCCCTTTAGAACCGATTGGCCGGATTTGACGAACGCTTCTCGAAACCAAGGAATCACGTTGAAAGCCTCAGCCTTGGTCCGGCCACCGCTGACGTCATTGTACGGAAGGGCCAGGTAAAATGGATTTTGACCAGGCACGAACCTTGCCGGGATGAACCCCCGGCGTTGACCCGGATCGGGACTATCCGACCCACCAAAGTTTCTTGCCCAGTCACTATCCCAGGCACTCGAGCGATTCGGAACTGGGTTATTGGCCGTGGGTGTTTCGCCAATCCAGAAAACGGTCGTGACAATCTGGAAGTGCCACGGATATTTCTCGCCCGACTGGGTTCGGGGATTATTTTGCAGATTATTCGGTTCGATTTTGAAAAGGATGCTTTCGCGAAGCTTCATTGCGTTTTCAGTGAAGCGCGCGGCGCGATCATTTGGAGTCTGCACATATTGTGCGATTGCTCCCGTTGAGGTCAAGCCGCAAGCTAAAGTCAAGAGCAACCCTTCCATTCTCATAAAAAAGAACCGGAGTTTAGAAGGATCTTAGACCCGTGTCAACGGCTGATCTCGCCGCAAAACTGGTAAAGATTACGCCTCAACGCTAGAAACGAGTCTGATAATGGCGGGAATTAGGCGCCCGACGCCTCAATTTAGGCCAAATTCCTGAAGTTGAGAACCGAACCCGGGAACGTCAAGGAAAGCCTCGGTCTCTCCCCTGAAACATTCCTTGTCCCGAAGGGACTGCACGATAGTAGCCCGACTCCGCAAAGCCTACGTCGCGACCGCAGAAGATGGTTTCGCGAACCCCTGGCTGTCGGGCGCGCCGTGGTCTGCGAAGGCGGCCTGGCACGAAGTGCCAGAAATTCGTAAGAGAAGGGAGCCCGTCCCGGAGGGACGGCGTGATTATGTATTCGCGCGTTAGATCTACAAAGATCTTGTTGGCATGTGTTAGGCTCCGTGCTGGAAGCGACAGCGTCTCCTCCCTAATCATCCTGTCCCTCCGGGACAATAAGTCGCCAGGCGATAACAATTATTTTGGCGCCTATGGGTTGAAACCCTGACGCCCCAAGCTACCCACCCTCAGCTGCATCCAGCTCCAGATAAGTCCGGGAAACCACTTTGCTACTCTGCGGATCCAGTTGCTCGATTCGGATCTGCTTAAATATCGTCTTCCCCTCGATCTGCTGGCCGGAAATTACATCAAAGCGTTTTACCACTTTACTTTGCCAGTCAAATCCCTCGGCTTTGATCAATGCTCCGCGACCTTTCGCGATCCAAAGGCGTACCGCACTGTATTCGCTGTTTCGAGAAGCGGGTTGCACCAGGACGATCGAACAAGTGATGGTCCGTACGCGTTGTTCGCCTTCATAGTGAGCGTTCTTCCAGTAGATAAACCGCAACGAAAGATCATTGTAGGTAATGTCGGTGCCGCGCACAGGTTCGCTCAATCTGGAACCGGACAAGGTTTGTGGTCCGGCGTTTGTCTGGTCTGTCAGCACTGACCCGGTATCGTTCAGTTGCAGCTTTATCGTTTCCGGCGGGTTTGCGAACTTGTAGTCGAATTCAGTGCCCTTTAGCTGAAGCTGGAAAGGAATCGGATCCCCATTTTCGGGCCGCAGCCGCCCGGATAGGGGGCGAGTGATTTGTGCCTGTGCCAAGCGCATTTCATCCAGAATGTCATTGGGATCTTCCTGCGCGCGGCTAAGTTGCGGGATCAATGAGCACGCTAGGAGCGCACTACAAACGTATTTCTTTGCTTGTCTCATCTTTGAGGTGTCTTTAGCTTACGCAGGCTTGCGACTCTGGCATGGACAAAACTCTGCTGCTCTTCATAAATCGGGAATGGACGAATCCTTTTTTGGATTGGCTGATGGCGACCTTCACGAGCTTCGATGTCTGGATGCCGATATTAGTGGTCGTCGTGCTTTTGCTTTTGTGGCGCGGTAATTTCCGAGTTCGCAGTTTTGTCATCGTGACCCTGCTGACGATTGGTTTCACGGACGGGGTCTTTACCCAGTCTATGAAGAAGCTGATCAATCGACCCCGCCCGAGTCAGGCGCTCGCCCAAGTGCGCGAAGTGAGCCTGGAGAAAGCAACACCCGCGATTCTCGGCGTTTGGAAACCTGTTCAGGTGTCACTCTCCGATCCTCCCGAGGCACCGGTGATAGGGCGGTCGTTCCCTTCCGGCCACGCCATGAATAACACTGTCATCGCCACCCTGGCGGTTCTGTTTTTTGGACGATTGGGCGCGCTCTATATCATTCCGGCCGGAATTGTCTCCTATTCCAGGATCTACTGCGGTTCGCACTGGCCCAGCGACGTGATTGTGTCCATTGTGCTTGGGGTCGGCTTCAGCCTGATCCTCGCCAGTATCATCAACCTCGTGTACCAGCGCCTCGTGTCACGATGGTTCCCCAAACTCTACCGCGATCATCCTTCATTGTTCGGTGCACGATAAACAATGAAATTTCGGCTCTTCTTGCTGATCGCGTTTTTGCTCATATTGACCGGGATCCGCTGGTGGTTCGCAGCGAACATCGAGCTTTCGCCTGACGAGAGCTACCACTACCTTTGGGCCCAACACCCTGACGTTTCCTACTATAGTAAGGGACCGGGCATATCCCTGGCGGTTCTGGCCGGCACATCATTGTTTGGGTCCACGGAATTTGGCGTTCGATTCTTTAGTCCGCTGCTTGCTCTCGGGACGTCCTGTTTTGTCTATTTGCTGGCGCACAGATTGTTCCGCGAGAAAGTCGCGTTTTGGTCGGTTCTGACGCTGAATCTGCTGCCTGTTTTCAGCTTTGAATCGATCCTTATGACCGTCGACTCGTTATCCCTTTTCTTCTGGTCGGCGGCCCTCTATTTCTTTTGGCTCGCGATTGAGCGCAGCCCAAGGTTCTCCATCTTTTGGCCGTGCACCGGTGTCTTGATCGGGTTGGGCTTTCTTTGCAAATACGAAAACGCGTTTCAGCTTTTTTCGATTCTGTTCCTTCTTTGCATGGTGCCGAAGTTCCGGGGTGAACTGCGGCGGGCGGGGTTCTACGTTCTTCTGCTGGGCTTTTTGCTCTCTCTGCTGGCCCCGGTCATTTGGAATCAGGAGCACGAATGGATCATGCTGGAGCACCTGTTTGCGCGGCGAGGCGTGGATGCGCTATTTGCGATCCGTTCTTCGCATCTCAGCGAATCTCTTGGACAACAACTCGCTATCTATTCTCCTTTGCTCTTGCTGGGGTTCCTGGTGGCGCTGTTCGGCTCAATCAAAAAATCGTTTCAGAACAGCAAAATCTGCTTCCTCATTACTTTCGGCTGGCCGCTTATTGTGACGTACGCGATTCTGGCGTTGTATCAGACCGGCCAGCCGGGTTGGACCGGTCCGGCTTTCGTTAGCCTGGGGATACTCGCGACGCACTTTTGGTTGCATCTTGCGAAACAGAATCGATTTGCCGGAGGAGCTTGTGTCGCAGCACTCATGTTGAGCGGTCTCCTGGGATCAATGGCTTTGAATACTGACCTAGTGCGGATGGTGGGCATCCCGTTTCCTTACGAACTTGATCCCAGCTCGGCACTGCGTGGGTGGAAAACCATCGCTGAAACCGTCGACAAATTTCGGGCGAATTTCGAAAATAAGCTTGGCGCCAAAGTCTTCGTGATTGGTGACAAATTTCAGACCGCCTCTCTGTTGTCATTCTACCTTAAGGACAAGCGCATCGAGGGACCGGGCCATCCGCCGGTTTATATTCCTGAATCACAAGACATCCAAAACGAGTTTTCTTTCTGGCCGCGCTACGACGAATTTGTGGAAGCCGACCCTTCAGCGAAACGTGATACGACGTTTACCGAGGAGTCCGGAATCAATCCATTCATAGACCGAACGGCACTGTATATAACCGATACCGCTGAAGCCGGCCCGCCTCAAAATCTCCAGAGCGCGTTTACACGCTGGGAACTGCTCGCAGTTTACCAGTTGGATCGGAGGCGCCAGCCGCTTCGCCAGATTCGCGTGTTCGCATGTTATCAATACCAGACTCTACCGCTTTGATGACTCCACATGTTTCTGTTGTTGTTCCCGTCTACAACGAGGCAGAGAATGTATCAGAGCTGCAACGGGAATTAGCGTCGGCCCTGAAAGAAATTTCGCACGAAATCCTTTTTGTAGATGACGGCTCTCGGGATCGAACCGTCGACCAAATCAACCGTACATCTTCGGTCCGGGTCCTGGAATTTGAAAAAAATACGGGCCAAAGCGCGGCCATCTATGCCGGTCTGATGGCCGCACACGGCCACATCCTGGTACTGATAGACGGGGATCTACAAAACGACCCTAATGATATCCCTCGGCTTCTGGCGGAGATCGACAAGGGCGCGGATCTGGTCTGTGGATACCGAGCAAATCGCAAGGACACCTGGTTCAAGCGTATGCAAAGCCAGATCGCAAATAGCGTCCGGAGCCGATTCACCAAAGATGGCGTCCGGGATACCGGATGCACCCTCAAGGCTATGAGGCGAGAATGCGTTGAAGCCCTTGTCCCCTTTCATGGTATGCATCGGTTCATCCCGGCCCTGATCAAAGGTTTCGGCTACAAGATCACCGAAATTCCTGTAAACCATCGCGCACGGCTGCACGGCTTCAGCAAATACAGTTTCGGAAACCGCGCGCTCCATGCGACCATCGACATGTTCGGTGTACGCTGGCTACTCGGCCGGCAAATCAAGATAAGGGTCAAGCCGGGGCGGTAGGCGGAGCGTGTGAGTGTCAGTGCCAGTGTCAGTCAGGACGCGCTGCCGCGCGCTGAGAAATTGTGCTCGTGCTCCTGCTCGTGCTCGTCCTCGAGAATTCTGCGTATCTCGCGGTCAGAGTGATGGAACAAAATAATTGCCGAAGGATCGGACTCTGTTTTCGGCGCCGAAGTCCCATAGATCGAGCACGACGACGAGCACGGAGCACGATCCCCTCAACCTGGGAATCTGGGTTCAGACATGCCACGACGGTCACCGGGACGCGCGGCAGCGCGTCCCCACTGACACTGAAACTGGCACTGACACTCTTCCCCTATTTCTCCAGCGCCGCCTGCGCTGCCGCCAGGCGCGCAACCGGCACCCTGAACGGGCTGCAACTCACGTAAGAAAGCCCGATGCGATGACAGAATTTCACGCTTTCCGGGTCTCCGCCGTGCTCACCGCAAATCCCAAGCTTAATGTCGGGCCGGGTTTTATGGGCTTGATCTCGGGTGATCTCCATCAGTTTTCCAACGCCCTCCTGGTCGATCGTCGCGAACGGGTTGTTTTTGATGATCTCCAATTCCTGATACTGTGGCAGAAAGCTACCAGAATCATCACGGCTCATCCCCATAGTGGTCTGCGTCAAATCGTTCGTGCCAAAGCTGAAGAATTGCGCATACTCGGCAACCTTGTCGGCAACTAGAGCCCCGCGCGGAATCTCAATCATTGTGCCGACCTGGTAATTGAATCGGGCTTTCTTTTCCTTGGCTACTTCTGCGGCCACGCGGTTCACAATATCGATCTGCAGCTTCAATTCCTTCGGAAAACCGACCAGCGGTATCATCACTTCCGGCTTCACCTTTATGCCTTTCTTCTGCACTTCCGCGGCAGCCTCAAAAATCGCTCTAGCTTGCATTTCGGTGACCTCGGGAAAAGTGATTCCTAAACGACAGCCACGATGCCCGAGCATCGGATTGAACTCGTGGAGCTCTTCCACCCGCCGGTGGATCTTCTCGACCGGCACCCCGAGTTTTTTGGCGAGGTCCTCCTGCTGGGCCTCCGTTTGCGGGAGAAACTCATGCAATGGCGGATCCAGGGTACGGATGGTTGCGGGTAATCCCTTAAGCTCTTTGAAGATGCCAATAAAATCCTCGCGTTGGAACGGCAGCAATTTCGCCAGGGCCGCTCTTCGTTCTTCAACTGAATTCGCGAGAATCATCTCTCGCATTGCATCTATGCGGTCACCCTCGAAGAACATGTGCTCGGTTCTTGTCAATCCAATCCCTTTGGCGCCGAAAGCGATGGCGGTTGCGACCTGCTCCGGACTATCGGCGTTCGTGCGGATATCCAGTTTGCGGACTTTGTCTGCCCATCCGAGCAACGAAGAAAATTCCTGAAAAACCTGGCTCTTTTTGGGGTCCAGCTTCTTTTCCACCAATACCTGGACCACCTCCGAATGCGCCGTTTTAACCTCACCGGCGTAGACTTCGCCGGCAGTTCCGTCGACCGAGATAAAATCCCCTTGATTCAGCGTGACGTCGCCCGCTGTCAGCGTTCGTTTGCCATAGTCAATCTGCAGCGCTGAAGCGCCGCAAACGCAGACCTTGCCCATCTGCCGCGCCACTAACGCAGCGTGAGAAGAGACGCCTCCGCGGGCCGTCAGAATGGCCTCCGCAGCGATCATTCCGCGAAGATCTTCGGGCGACGTTTCGATTCGGACCAAAATCACGGGCTGGCCTTTGTGTGCCAATTCCACCGCATCCTTGGCATTGAAGACGATATGTCCGCTGGCTGCACCCGGTCCTGCTGCCAGACCGGTGGCAATCTTCTTGGCCGCCTTCACGCTTTGCCGATCAAATACAGGAGCCAACAGGTGCGAAAGCGAATCAGCAGGGATCCGTCTGATCGCGTCTTCCTTAGTGATCAACTTCTCCTTCACCATGTCTACGGCGATTCGGACGGCGGCGAGACCGGTACGTTTTCCATTGCGGGTTTGCAGGATGAAGAGCTTGTTGTCCTCAATCGTGAATTCGAGGTCCTGCATGTCGTGGAAATGTTGCTCCAGCGTTTCGCGCACCTTTAACAGCTCTCGGTGAGCAGCGGGCATTTCTTTCGCCAGCATCGCAACGGGATGAGGCGTCCGCACGCCGGCTACGACGTCTTCACCCTGTGCGTTAATCAGATACTCACCATAAAAGACTTTCTCTCCCGATGCTGGGTCACGCGTAAAGGCGACTCCGGTTGCGCTGCTATCTCCCCGGTTACCAAACACCATCGTCTGAACGTTAACTGCGGTGCCCCATTCGTGAGGAATGTTGTATTTCCGCCGATAGACGATCGCCCGGTCGTTGTTCCAGGAGCCGAACACCGCGCCGATGGCGCCCCAGAGCTGCTGCCGGGGATCTTGCGGGAAAGTTTTGCCGGTGCGCTCCTTGATCAGTTGCTTAAACTTTTCAACCAGGACCTTGAAATCGTCGGCCGTTAAATCCAGATCTTTTTCGACCCCGGCGGCGTGTTTCACCGATTCAATCACCACCTCGAACGGATCATGGTCCTCATTCTCCCGCTTTTGGACCCCCACCACCACGTCCCCGTACATTTGCAGAAACCGGCGATACGAATCCCACGCAAAGCGCGGGTTTCCGCTCTTTTCGGCCACGATCTCGACCACCTCATCGTTCATGCCGAGGTTGAGAATCGTGTCCATCATGCCAGGCATCGAATCGCGTGCACCGGAACGCACTGACAACAGCAAGGGATTGCCGCGATCCCCGAGCTTTTTCCCGGCCGATTTTTCGACTTTCGCAAGCGCGGATTCAACCTGTTCGCTCAGCTCCGACGGATAAGTTTTCTTATTCTCATAGAAATACGTGCAAACATCCGTGCTGATCGTAAATCCCGGAGGAACCGGGAGACCGATCCGAGTCATTTCGTGTAGGTTAGCGCCTTTACCCCCGAGGAGCGGTTTCATTTTCCCGTCCCCGTCGGCTTTGCCATCTCCGAAATAATAGACGTAACGAATTTTCTTCGAGCTTACCGGCTTCTGGGTCGGCTTCTTTGCCTTAACCGACACCTTCTTTGAAGCAGCCTTGTGCACTTTTTTTGCCATAAGATTGTGATTAGGAAAACGAGAATTGGAGGGAGCGCGGCGCGATATTCGCCGGAAATCTGAAACTAACGAAGAGCGCACCTGTGTCAACGCCGGATACCGCTTGCCAGGGACGCACTCCGGCCGTGCGTATCCCTTCTTTGAACCGCTGCAACTGGAGGAGTTTCATCGTAACATGGGCGTCCCCGCCCGTGATCTTTCGTCGACGCACGGGCGTCCCGCCCGTTCCAGGGCACAGATCACGGGCGGGACGCCCATGCCACAATGTTCGGACTCCGCCCGAGCCGGAGTTCGAGGACGATGAGAGAGGCATCCTGCCTGGATGAGAAGTCTTGCAAGTCAGATCGAGGCCAACAGAACAACTTCTAGTGTCCTGTCCCCGAAATAGCATGCCTTTCGCCGC
>JAFAJU010000107.1 GCA_019236035.1 Verrucomicrobiota bacterium
CCAGTGCTTCGATACCAAGCCACCATTTCTTCGTGGTTTTCGAGCAGATGGTGGTACACGGTTTCCCAGACCTCGACCTGCCGGCAGTGTTTTGACAGAACGTCGTAGTAAAACGAGGGGCTCTCGATGGTTTGCCGCTCGGCCGGAGGAGGAAAAACGCGCCATTTGGGCGAACTGATCAGCTGCCGGTAGATCTCGGCCACCGGTTGCTGCTCAATGAAAGGGACCTGAAAGGCCAGGATACCGGTCGGCCCAAGATGCGTGCAAAGCTCCTGGAGAAGACGAGCGTGGTTCGGCACCCAATGAAATGAGGCGTTCGCAAAAATCAGATCCAGGGGTTCAGGGGGACTCCAGTCGGCTAGGTCGGCGCGAATCCAGGTCACGTTTGGGTACGCCTCCCGAGCGCGCTCGAGCATGGCCTCTGAGTTGTCGACTCCGGTTACCCCGGCCGCCGGCCAGCGTTCTACCAGCAAGCCGGTGCTGTTACCCGGCCCACAGCCGAGGTCCACGGCCAACCTCACCTCCGGGACATTGACTCGGGCCAGAAGATCACGGGCAGGGCGAGTACGATAGGCCTCGAAGCGCAGATATAGATTCGGATCCCAACCGCTCACAGGTGCCAATTTTACAGTGGAGTCCGCAGATCAAATAAATTGACCGAGTAAGGAGAGATCCGCCGGGCCGAGCCGTTCTTTTGCCGTCTTCGCCTGGTGCCAGTAGGGATATTGCAACACCGGCGCGCTGACGGCATCCAGCCGGCCTCGTTCCTCAGCCGTTAGCACCACATGAGCGGCAGCCAGATTATCGACCAGCTGGTTTTCCGTGCGAGCGCCAATCACGACGGAGGTCACACCGGGCCGGCCGAGCAAGTAGGCCAGAGCGACTTGGGCCGCAGAAGCCTTGCGAGCCTTCCCGACCTCCACCAGAACATCGATGATGTCATAGAGTTGATGTTCGTTATGCACAGGAGGTTCACCCCAGTCGTTAAAGTGTCGCGAGCCTTCCGGGCTTTGTTGGCCTCGCCGATATTTGCCGGACAAGAGCCCTCCGGCTAAGGGGCTCCACACCAATATGCCGAGCCCCTGATCGAGCGTGATCGGCACCAGCTCATACTCAGCGTCTCGGGCCTGCAAGGAATAATAAATCTGTTGACTGACAAATCGGACATAACCGTGGCGCTCGGAAACGGCGAGAGCCTTCATCAAATGCCATCCCGAGTAGTTCGATGCGCCCACATATCGAACCTTGCCTGAACGGACCAGGGTGTCTAGCGCCTCAAGCGTTTCCTCGAGCGGCGTCTGTCCATCCCATTCATGGAGTTGATAGAGATCGATATGATCAGTCCGTAGCCGGCGCAAACTTTTCTCGCATTCTCTGATGAGATGGTAGCGCGAGGCGCCGCCGTCGTTGGGACCGTGGCCCACAACCATCCTGGCTTTGGTCGCGATGAGCACACTATCCCGGCGACCTTCCAAAGCCTGGCCGAGGATTTCCTCCGAAACGCCGTCGGAGTAACAGTTTGCGGTGTCGAACAAATTCACACCGGCCTCGAGGCAGAGGTCGACCTGGCGACGAGCGCCGTCGACATCTGTGGCGCCTACTTTGCTGAAGTTATCGCGGCCACCGAAGGTCATCGTACCCAAGCTGAGCACCGAAATTCGCAGGCCGGACTGTCCGAGTTGACGATATTCCATGACGACATCCATACATCATCATCAAGTCGTCTGCGACTATGTCATTCTTTTGATTTCTTCCCCTCTAATTACCTCCCGGAATCTTGTGCTCGTACTCGAATTTGCTTACACTCGGCCCCAAAACTCGTTTGCAGCAGACTTATGAGGTTTTGGATATTCATCTTAACCGTTGGACTTACCGGAACTGTTTTTGCCCGCCTCGGGGACACGGAGAAACAGTTGACTGAGAGATATGGGGAACCAGTTTCGGTACTCCCCGGCGGGAGGTACAATCCATATTTTGACAAATGGATCGATTTTCGAAAGCAAGGCATTGCTATTTCCTGCGGCATGCATGCGGGCAGATGCGTAACCATTCAGTACGACCGGCAGAGCGGCTTTAAAAACCCCGAGTTTGTCGGCTTCAAAATGTTCAATAGTACAGGTTCCCCGATATACGCTGAACGGAACGCGACCTCCCTAAAATTCACGTTCAAGAAAGACTATCCGGAGATAGTTAAAGCGTCCCAGAAAGGCATTTCCAGGATGCGGAGAGCCCTGGAAACCCAGAAAACCAACCAATAGGCGTTCACCGTTTGGCGTTCGCCGTTCGGCGTTCGGCGTTCACCGCGTGCGGCCGAACGGTGAACGCCAAACGGCGAACGAAAGTTCCCCTACCCTGGATTCCCCAAACAGGTCAGCAATCTATCCAGGAAATCCGCTTGACCCTGATTGATCTTGCGTCGGGCCGCCGGTACGGAGAAGAACTCGCCTTTGTCAATTTCCGGAAATTCCCTCATCCGCCCGGAATTAGGTGGCCATTCTAGAGTAAAGGTATTGCTATTGATTCGCGGCAAATCGCAGTTGCGCTCAAAGGCCCACGCACAGATCCGCTTACCTGATTTCTGCAGTATCTCGCCAAGAGATACAAACGGTTCAGCCGGAGAGATAGATGTCTCTTCTAGAAACTCGCGCTTGGCCGCCTCAAGTTTGTCCTCGCCTTCGTCTATAAGCCCCTTAGGAATCGACCAAGCACCTTCATCTTTCTTGGCCCAAAACGGCCCGCCGGGATGGACCAGAAAGACCTCGAGAATGCCGCCAGAGTTTCGGTACATCAACAGCCCGGCACTTATCTGGGACATGGCCGGAATTTTATCACAGCGCACCCGCATCGCAATGTAGCTTGAAACATTTGAGAAAACCGGATACAACCTAGAGCCGATCTCTCGGGCATGAGGCCCTATGGACCCGCGCAGAGTTATCGGACTCCCGAAAGGAGTCTTTCGAGACCTTGGCAACCTAGCGCTCAAGCTTTGCGCGCGAGGGAAACCCGCATCGTCAGGCAGAAGGGAATGCGTCCGTCGCTCGCTTGGATCAGCCTCGCAATCGGGAGTATGGTCAGATTTCAACCGAGCCCACGCAAAGCGATTGGAGAGCTCTTCGATTTTGCACGGGACACTCGTCGAGGGTGCAATCGCCGAACCACTCGATTTCAGGCGATTGAAGACCTCGCTGACCCTCCTATTGGCTCTTCCGTTAGCGGTCTGTGTTTGTGGCATCCTCGTCGCTTACTATCACCCCCACAGGTTGACCGCTTTGGCGTCGAGTCTAGGAACAAAGCTTGTCAGGAGGGTTTATGGTCATTCCGCCCTGCAACAAGTCACCAAGCTCCCCGATCCGAGGCTTCTCCCGATTCTGGTATTGCCAGATCCAGTCGTTACGCCCGGTGAAGCGCTGAACCTTTCCTTGCCTGAAACAAAGAAAATTGCCTCCGGACCCGGGCATCTCTCGAATCTTTCGGCTGAGGTTAAACGCGCGGTTTTTGGAGGTTATGGTTTGAGCGTAGATGAAAGGAATTATGAAATCGACCACCTGATCCCGCTCTCCCTCGGGGGCGCTAATTCGACCAAGAATCTGTGGCCGCACAGTCGCAAAGGTTCATTTTGGACGGTCGAAAAGAAAGTGGCCCTTGAAAAGCGCCTTTATCGGTTGGTTCGTTCCGGTCGCCTGCCTCTGCTGACCGCTCGTCAAGAAATAGCATCGAACTGGGCTAAAGCTTACCGAAAATATATCGACAAGACTGCACCGCTTCTCCTTGGTCGCGGTCCCGACCAATCGCCAATTTCGGCCGCACAGGGCTCCGCTAAAAATTGGCATTAAGGCATCCTTGCACAACCGAGATTGAGATGCTCAATGTAACGAGGCACTAAGCGCCATGGCACTAAAGCAGATAGTTTTTGAGGTTGGCCCGCTGGAAGATGGAACTTGGACCGCAGCTGGCATTGGCGATGACATCTTCACACAAGGGACTGATATCGAGGATCTGAAGGTGAATACTGTCGAAGCTATCCGCGCACACTTTTACGATGAGGATTGCGACAAGTTTGAGGTGCGCTTCGCCCAGGTCGTGTCGCAATTCGTCTTTGCCGCTTGAGAAAGCTTCCTCAATTATCTGGCAATGATTTGATTAAGTGCCTCTGCCGGCATTGGGATTACCATTTTATTAAGCAAGTCGGGAGGCATGTTCGGCTCGAGACATTGGGACCTCGCTTTCAGCGGCTTACGATTCCGCTGCACGACAACTTAAAAGAGGCGTTGCTTACCGCCATTTTAAAGAGCGTCGCCACTCATAAGCGCGTAGAAACCGAGAAGATTCTCGACACGCTCTAGCTTGCATCGCTCACAAATCCTTAGAGATTTGTGAGCGATGCAAGCTATAGCTTCGGGATGGTATGAACGTTCCCCTGATTGTCGTTGTATCCCTGGCCTTTCCGCTCCTGTGGCTTTCGGCTCTCACAGACCGGCGCTCTTTTGACCATGCGATAAAGCTCAGGGAAATTATCACGGAGATTCTGCAATCCATCGCGGAATGGGAGAACGGCAGATTGGGCGTCACAAAAATACTGGCTTTCAAAGGATACGGTCCAAATCTGGAGAATAAACTAAAGCTGATTCGAGGGTATCTGCTGATTCGCTTTCTGACCAAGCTTCCGCGCAAAAGCAACATCCATGCGGCCTGCATGATTTTGCCAGAATTTTACGAGTGTGTTTGGTCGTGTCCGGC
>JAFAJU010000253.1 GCA_019236035.1 Verrucomicrobiota bacterium
TTCCACGCCCGGCACGCGAGTTAGTATGTCGGCGACTTTCTGACCTGCTTTCAACAGTTCTTTCAGGTCATCGCCGAAGACCTTGACCGCAACGTCTCCTTTGACGCCCGATATCAGCTCGTTCATGCGCATTTGAATCGGTTGTGAAAGCTCGATTTTGTTGCCAATATAACTATTTGTTATATCGATGATCTCATCAGCTATGTCGTCTTTAGTTTTTCTGGAGTCCGGCCACTTGTTCCGCGGCTTCAACATTACGTAACCGTCTCCTATGCTCGGTGGCTGGGCATCGGTTGCGATTTCGGCGGTGCCCATTCGCGCGAATACCTCTTTGACCTCCGGGATCTTGGACAAGCCGCGCTCCAGGTTCTTCTGCATCTCCAGCGCTTGCGTAAGGCTGGTTCCCGGAATTCGGTTAATTGACAGAGCGAAATCCCCTTCATCGAGGCTGGGTATGAATTCTGCCCCCATACGGCTAGCGAGAAGGCCGCAAAGTCCAACCAGTGATACGGCGGCCGCTAATACTACTACTCGGCTTCTTAGCGAAACATTCAGCAGCGGCAAATACAACTTTTTAGCCCAGCGGATGAGCAGGCTCTGTTTTTCTCTCATCCGGCCCCATAGAAAAATCGCCGCACTGGCAGGAACAAAGGTCAGCGAAAAAATTATCGCTCCGAAGAGCGCGAATAACACCGTCAACGCCATCGGGATGAACATTTTTCCTTCAACGCCGCTCAAACTTAGAATGGGCAGATAGACCACCATGATGATGAATGAGCCAAAGATGCTCGGCGTAATCACTTCTTTGGCGGCCCGAAGCACTGTGTCCAGCCGTTCGGTCTGACGCAGCAAACGACCAAGCCGATTTTGTTCGTGGGAGAGGCAGCGCACACAATTCTCAACGATTATAACGGCTCCATCGACGATGATGCCAAAGTCAAGAGCACCAAGGCTCATCAAATTGGCGCTAATCTTGTTCTGGACCATCCCGGTAATGGTGAACAGCATCGAAAGAGGAATAATGGCCGCTACAATCAATGCGGCCCGAAAGTTCCCTAGCAACGCAAAAAGCACCACTACCACCAACAACGCGCCCTCGAAAAGGTTCTGCCGCACAGTCTCAATCGTGGCGTCGACGAGGTCAGTCCGGTCGTAGACCGGTGTCGCAACGACTCCAGCCGGCAGAATTCGATTGACCTCCTTGATTTTTTCGCCCACTCGGTTAGCAACCGTCCGAGAGTTCTCACCTATCAGCATGAAAGTCGTCCCCAATACGGCTTCCTCGCCATTTCGGGTGGCGGCACCAGTTCGCAGTTCGTTAGCCTCGATCACATCGGCGACGTCTCCGATGCGGATGGGCAAACCGCCCCTGGTAGACACCACAATCGCTCGGAGCTCGGCCAGACTCTTTACCTGCCCTGGGGAACGGACGAGATATTGTTCTCCGTTTCTCTCGATATAACCAGCACCCACGTTGGCATTGTTTTTCTCCAGCGCATCGACCAGGTCTCGGAACGTCAGCTTAAACGCCACAAGCCGGTCTGGATGCGGCGTCACGTGATACTCTTTTTCAAATCCGCCGATGCTATTCACCTCCACGACGCCAGGAAGGCTTTTGAGCAGGGGCTTGATGACCCAGTCTTGAATCTCTCGCAGGTCCGTAGGTGTGTAGGCCGAGCCGTCCGGCTTTTTTGCTCCTGAGCGGGCGTCGACCGTCCATAAGTAGATTTCCCCAAGACCGGTAGCGATCGGACCCAGATCGGGCCTGACGTATTCCGGAAGTTCCTCGCTGGCCTCACGCAGCCGTTCTGCGATCAGTTGGCGGGCCAGGTAGATGTCGGTTCCTTCTTTGAACACGACGGTAACTTGCGATAGTCCATAGTAGCTTAACGAGCGTGTGTTCTCGAGTCCCGGAATTCCCGCCATGGCGGCTTCTATTGGATAGGTGATTCGTTGCTCGATCTCAGGTGCCGATAGTCCATACGCCGCCGTGTTGATCTGGACCTGGACATTCGTTATGTCGGGTACTGCATCGATAGGCAGGCGCTCAAAGTTAAGAACGCCCAACCCGGCGACACTCAATGCTGCGAGCAGAACAAGCCATCGATAACGAATCGATAAGTCGATGATACGTTCAACCATCAGTCTGAGTCCTGAACCTGGCCTTTGC
>JAFAJU010000154.1 GCA_019236035.1 Verrucomicrobiota bacterium
TCGAAAACTCCTGTCTCACTTTCGGCGTATCGATCGCGAAGCGCTCGTTCGTTTTGCAAGTGATGCACCAATCGGCCGTAAAGTCGATAAAGACCGGTCTGCCGGAGGCCAGGGCTTTGTCCAACGTGGCTTGACTAAATTGCTGCCAAACCAGCTGGCTCGGTCTGGTCACAAATCCATACGCACCGGCAGCCAGCAGCAGTACGCACAGCATCGAAACAGCTGCGAGCACCCGCGTCCGCAAAGAAGATATCGGCGTCCAAAACGACCCCTTTATCCACGCCAAAATCGCTATGATAAGAAGAACCGCTCCCAGTCCAACGATCGCGTCGGCGCCCCGCATCTGGCCAAGGATCCACACCAGCCAGAGCAACGTGGCAACCAGCAGAAAGCCCATGACCTGCTTGAGCCGCAGCATCCAGTCGCCCGGCTTAGGTAAGAGACGCAGCCACTTCGGGTTAATCGCCAGCAGCAAATACGGCAGCGCCATCCCAAGCCCAATGAAGAAAAATATCAGAAAGGTCACCCACCCAGGCTGGGCAAAGGCAAATGCCGACGCAGTTCCCAAGAACGGGGCGGTACACGGAGTCGCCAGAATTGTGGCAAAAACGCCTTGGAAAAATGCCCCGCCGTAGCCTTGTCCGCTGGCCAGCTTCGCTAAGCCGCGCGTCGCCTGCCATGAAACCGAGAGCTCGTAAACACCAAATAAGTTCAGCGCGAAGGCGAACACCAGGCAGGATATGAAGACAATAAATCGATAATCCTGGAATTGAAACCCCCAGCCCACCTGCGCTCCTGCGACTCTCAGCAGAACGACGATGACTGCCAGCAAAGCAAAACAACTGATGATCCCCAGTGAGAACGCCATTGACAGCCAAAACGCCCTTTCGGCCCGTTCACCCGCTTCGCTGACGAACCCAAAGATCTTGAGTGAAATCACCGGAAGGACGCACGGCATCACATTGAGGATAAGGCCACCGATCATGGCAAATCCGATCGCTTGCAATAGGCCAGCGAGGCCCACAGAGCCGGTAGCACCCTCGGGTGTGGCTGCAGCTATGATCGAGTGATCGTTGATCTCATATCCGTCCCGGTTCTCTCCCGAACCCACCACCAGAACACCATCCATTCGCTTGATTGGCTGGACCTCAGTTTCAATTGAGAGAGTCAACTTATTCCCCTCTCTTACGACATGACCGATCACAGCATCCGAGGGTGGCATTGGGAAGAAGTCCAGTGAACCGCCACCCGGAACCCCGGCGACAGATATTTCAAGATTCTTGCCAACCCGGCTGAACCCAATCTTCATCGTGGCGGGAAGCTCCTTAGGGATCAGAGAAGCGTATTTCTGAAAGATCTGGGCCGATTCTGACGCAGCGTTTGCACCAGTGTTGAGATTGAGAGACAGCTCCGCATGCCCCGGGACGCAAAGATTTTGACAAACCAGCCAGTCTGTCTTCGCCTGGATCGAAACAGGCCCCGCAGGCAGTTTGGCTGGAGCCTCGACGTCGGCAAACAACAGAACCTCTGACGCATAGTCAAATACTTCCAAATCACCCGGCTCCTTGTCTCTCAGGGGCAGCGGCCACTGCAAGTCGTGAACTTTGAAGCCTTCGGGAAATTGCCACTGAATCTTTGTGGGTATCCCGGAGTCGCCCGAATACCTCCAATAAATGTGCCAACCAGGCTCGATGCGGTAGAGCACCCCGACGCGGAACTTTTGCCCCGGTTGGATAGCATCGACGTCGGCGATAAGAGAAGGTCTGACCAACTCCTTGCCGTTGTACACCTGAGCCTCAGCCGATTCCCGGCATAGCACCACAAGACCCATCAATAACCCCGCAAATTGCACAGTGCGGAATAGCAATTCTCTCATCGCAATTTCCTTCTCTTCGAGCCTGTCCCCCTCTGTTGTCAAACGATTGAGAGCACAAGAGCCTTAGTCTTCTTCCAACAATTTGACACAAATCGGCTGGAAGCGTTTCTGATTTCAGGTTTCTCGTGACCCTGCGTGCGAGAGACCTGGAGCCTGGAGGGGAGTTGCTTGCAAGTCCTTTGCGCGGGGTTGTTCGCCAGCGGCGGTGGATGCGCTTTCGCCCTGTCGGCCGAAGGAGTTGCAAGCAACTCCCCTCCAGCCACCCTCGCACGCAAGTCCATGAGAAACCAGAAACGAGAAACCAGAAACCGTTCCCGCATGCGTGCACGACGCTTGCACCAGGTTGCACACTGCATGTGTCTACGACGGTTTCAACGCAACCTCTCGGACCCTAAGCTATTTATTGGAAGCCACTTACGCCAATGTATCCGCCCTGGCACGCTTTAAGCCGTCAGTTCAACGGAAAATGTTTTCATGGGCTGTTACCATCCTCATCCTGGCCGTCCTCGCAGCTGTATTGGCATTCTGGGGGGTCACTGGGTTGCCGGCATGGGTGGTACGGGGATTGTGCCTCCTTTTGATTATCCTGTTCGTTATAGCGGTCGTGCTTGCATGAAACGCGATGCGCCATCGCAGCTTTTCCATCGCCCGCCAAAAAGGAAGGACCGGCCATACGGCCGGTCCTTCTCCGTGGGTCAGATTTTCGTTCGGTCAGGCTCGCTGATTTTTCAGGAGATCCCGGATTTCAGCGAGCAATTTCTCTTCACCTGACGGGCCCGGAGCAGCTGCCGGTTTCTTAAAGCGATTCACCTGTTTAATCACGATAAAGAGACAAAAAGCGATGATCAGAAATTCGACGACCGTGTTGATGAACAAGCCATACGCAAAGACAGGGAGTCCCCTGTCGGTGGCCTCTTTTAAGGAAGCTACATGCTGCCCATTCAACACAACAAACAAGTTAGAAAAATCGACCCTCCCAAGAATTAAACCAAAAATCGGCATGAAAATATTGCTGACCAGCGACGAAACGATTTTGCCAAAGGCGGCACCGATAACAACACCGACCGCGAGGTCGATCACATTCCCTTTAAAGGCGAACTCCCTGAATTCTTGAAGCATTGACATGGTAAAAAATGGCTTTGCGTTTTGGGTTTTGGGTTCTGCGTCTTGAGTTTTGAGTTTTGCCTACCGACATCTAGTGAATCAATACTCAAAACCGGGAACTCAAATCGTAAAACCGGACTGCCACGTGTGCCCGATGGCGCCCGACGAACTTTCAAATTTGATCACGCGCGCTCGCAACTCGGATCAAGCGGCGGCGAAAGACCTCGTTGAGCGCCTCTATCCGACGGTGATCAGGATCGTCCGCAATCACCTTCCGAGACGCGAGTTAGAGGAGGATATGTCGCAGGAGATTTTTCTTAAGATATTTGCTAAGCTCTACCAATATCGGGCTGATATGCCGTTCGAACATTGGGTTTCCCGAATCTCAGTGAATACGTGCATTGACCACCTGCGGAAGCAGCGTAACCGGCCCGAGTATCGGTGGTCGGACTTCAGCGAAGAGCAGCAATCCATCTTGGATAACCTCAAAGACAACGCCACTGAGCCCGATCAGCAACCCCCGGAAGAGAGCCGGGATCTGTTGGACAGATTGCTCCTGAGTTTAAAGCCGGACGAGCGCCTGGTCGTTCGGTGGCTTTATTTGGAAGAAAAATCGGTCGCCGAAATTTGTGACCTGACCGGCTGGAAGCCGTCTAAAATCAAGGTTAAAGCGTTTCGGGCACGACAAAAACTCGCCGCAACGGTAAAACGAATAGAAAAATGAACGAGGATAACCTCGACAGACTTTTCGCTAAAGCTCGCCGCGCCGGGGCTGAACAGACTCCGTCCCTACCGCAGGGTTTTGCCGAAGGCGTTTTGCAACAACACCGTCATCGCGTCCAAGAAGAAAGGGCCTTTCTCAGGGCTTCGATGTTGTCCATTGCAACCGCATTGATCATTCTGGGAGCCGTTCTCGGGATTAACCTCGGGACGACCAGCCTCGCGGGATCGGATGATCAGGAGTCGACGGTTGAAATGGCGTATGCCCTATGGGATCCAGTTGGAAACTAGTTCTGGTCTTCGCGGTCCTTTTTGTAATGGGAGGTGTCAGCGGATCGGTGATTACTTCTGCTTTTTTATGGAAACGAATGCCGCCGAATCCGACACGCAATTTCCGTGCATGGAGCGAGAATCTCATGCAGAAATTGGAGCGAATCGGCAAACTAACCCCTGAGCAAAGCGCCAGGATCCGCCCGCGGGTGGAAGCCGCGGTAAAACAGATGCAAGCGATTCAGATCCAAGCGATGCTGCAAGGCAGTGACGCTTTTGACGCTGCGATAGCCGAGATCGAGACGGGATTGGATCCAGATCAACAGAAACGGCTGGAACGTTTTCGCGAACACCGGCGCACAGCTATCCAGGAAGCGATCTCCCGCAAGCAGGCGCAACCTTGAAAACGTTCAAGGTTTGGCGTTCGGCGTTCGCCGTTCAACGTTTGGTGTTCACTGTTCGCCGGGTCGTTTTGCGTTGAACGCCAAACGCTGGACGGTGAACGCCGAACGTCATCACACCGCGACTAGCTCTTCGGCCTGTACGTTGAACTGCAAGTCGTACAGTTTCCTGTAAATCGTCGAGCTTTCCAGCAGTTCGCGATGCGTGCCGATCTCTCGGATCTCTCCTCGGTCCATGACCACGATCTGATCAGCCTTAAGCACAGTCGACAATCGGTGGGCAATAGCAATGACGGTCCGACCCTCGGACAAGCGGTCCAGAGCCGCTTGAATCTCACGCTCAGCCTCCGAATCGAGCGCGGACATGGCCTCGTCCAAAAGCAAAACCGGTGCGTTCTTCAGAAGCGCACGAGCGATTGAAACGCGTTGCTGTTGGCCTCCAGACAATAGGCAGCCCTTGTCGCCAATCACGGTCTCGTACCCGTTCGGCTGATGTGTAATGAAATCGTGGGCATACGCCCGCTTCGCCGCCTCGATCACTTCTTCCTTGCTGGCATTCAAACGGCCATAGCGGATGTTGTTGAGAATGGAATCATGAAACAGGAAGGTTTCCTGGGACACCATGCCGATCTGCTCACGCAATGAAGTTTGCTTGATCGTATTGATATCCCGTCCATCCAGCCGGATGACGCCTGCTTCCGGCTCGTAGAACCGGAGCAGCAGAGACAAAATCGTGCTTTTACCAGCGCCGCTCGAACCAACCAGAGCGTAGTATTTTCCGGGTTCAATATGCAGGCTCAGGTCGTGAACAGCCGCGGGCAGCCCTGGCCGGTAACGAAACGTCACGTTCTCGATGCGAATGTCGCCGTTGCTTCCGGTGATTTCCACGGCCTCTGGCCTGTCCTTGATCACCGGCTCCCGATTCATTATCTCGAAGATGTTGTTAGTGGCATTGAAGCATTGCTGCATCACCAGATGAATTCGGCTGAGCTTCTTGATCGGATCATAAAGCATGAAAATACCAGCCAGGAGCGCCAGGAACTTTGCCGCACTGAGATGCGTAGACCAAACGTAGAAAAGTGCTAGACCGACGCCAATTGCAGTAACTGCTTCCACCAAGGGGCTGACGATCTCAATCGCTTTTCGGACCCGGATGCCACTCTTGAATTGCTCAAGGCTTAGCGCCCCGAACTGTTCCGACTCACGTTTTTCACGCGCAAACGCTTTGATCACACGGATCCCGGCAAAGCTTTCCTGTAAAACCGACATCATCGATCCGATTTTTTGCTCCTCAAGTTTCCCCTGGCGCCGAACCTTCTTGCCGAAATAAACAATCGGAACGATGCAGACCGGGAACAGGAAAACGCTCACGACGGTGAACTTCCAGTCCAGGTGAATCAAAACTGCGAAGGCGCTGATAACCGTCAAGGGCTGCTTGATCAAGTCGCTGCTAATGGTGGTCAGCGCAATCTGTGCCATCTGCGTATCGTTGGCGACACGCGAAATCAGCGTGCCGGATCTCTCACGATTGAAGAACTCAAGCGATTGACCAAGTATGTGGGTATAAAGTTTCTGGCGAATATCCGCCAACACGCGCAAGGCCACCCAGGCCATGTAGTAACTGTTCAAATAGTCACAGAAGCTGCGCAGAACAAAAATAAAGGGAATCAGTGAACAAACGAGGAGAACAGAATTAATACCTGTCCCCGTCCCGTTCACAGCGTCGCTCAACATCTCGGCTTTATTCTTGCCCTGCGGAAAGACCTGGGAATTCACGTGGTTCAACACCAGCGGCAAAAGGCCGGAAATCACACCGAAGACAGCTCCGAAGACCAACGCCAAGATGAACCGTCCGAGGTGCGGCTTGAGAAAAGGAAAAAGATCCCGGTACGGGCCGATCAGCATCCTTACATATTCGCGCGGTGCAGGTCTCTTATTGGCCATGGATTATTGCTGCGAGGTTAACCACAAAAAACCGCGGCGACGTCATCATTATATGTGAGGCGGTGCATTAGTTTAAGCCCTTCAAAAGCACGTCCATAGCACGGATTACAGAGTCGGTCGACAATTCACTCATCGGGCGCCCCTTCTGTCGCGGGTCGAAATGATCGAGCGGACCCTCGACCCCTGCGCGCACAACTGAGGAGTGCGCGTGCCTCGGATGCCAGTGAAACGGATTGGTCGGTCCAAAGAGGACCAGTTCAGGCCGCCGGAAAACCGCAGCGACGTGCGCGGCAGCCGTGTCGACTCCAACAAACAACGTCCCTGCGCGGATCATAGCCGAGCTCAGGAGAAAGTCGACCTTGCCCGCTAAATTGAATACGGCCGAGTTATGGTTCGCACCCGCAACAATCTCCCGGATATGCCGCAACTCCGCCGCGTTTCGGCCACCAGTGATCAAACACGGGCTCCCAAGCCGTTTTTGTGCATGGGCGATCACCGCCTTCCAGCGATCGGCCATCCAATACTTATCGGGCCTCGCCGCCCCAGGGTGAACGACAAAATAGCGATCCGGCAAACCGATTTGCCGCCTTAGCGTTTCAGCGGAGCGCTCCACGCCATCCGGTAGCTGCAGCCAAGCGTGGCCGGCCGAACCGGAATCTCCCAATGAGCGAACCAGGTCTATGTAATGCTCCACGGTGTGCTTGTCTCGCACCGCGGACTGAACCAGTTGAGTGTAAACCCAAGACCGGACGGCGCGCTTAGCGAGGAAACTGAACCCGACTCGTCGCGCTGACTTTGAAAGAAATGAGGCCACCGCCGACCGGTCATTGCCGGTAAAATCGAGGCAGAGGTCGAATCGTCGCCGGACTAGATCGAACCAGAGATTGAACGACGCTTTTCGATTGTAAATCCAGACTTCGTTTACATTCGGGATGGCTGGCGCAAGCTCCGCTGAATGATGGTCTATTAACAGCGTGATCTTGGCTTCCGGATATATTTTCCGCAACGCGTTAAGTGCAGGCGTAGTTAATATGACGTCCCCGAGCCGCTTGAGTTGAATGACTAATATGGAATTCATCGGACTCACAAGAATGTCATCACACAAAGGACACGAAGCTCGAAAAAAGGTCACGAAGGTTTTTTCGATGAGTCAGCCTGCATCGCTCACAAACCCTTAGAGATTTTTGAAGCGATGCAGGCTAAGAGCTTTCTAGCCCGCAATGAGCTCGTCGCTTCGGTTATAGCGTGATTTTTGCAGGCTAGTGCGCTTATGAAGATTGGGCTTGTCAGACGCGGATTTTCTCGTACCGGCGGAGCCGAAAATTACTTGAAACGGTTCGGGCGCGCGCTCGCAGATGCCGGCCACCAGCTGACTCTGTACTCAACAGAAGATTGGCCTCAGGCGGAATGGCCTTACGGCAGTCTGATTCGCCTAAGGCCTTCGAGTCCGCTCAGGTTCGCGCAAACAGTTCAAAAATCGCGGCAATCGGAGGAAATCCTGTTTAGTCTGGATCGCGTCCTTAGGTGCGACTGCTATCGAGCAGGCGACGGGCTTCATAAACTCTGGCTCGAACGTAGGGTCGAGCATGAAGCGCCTTGGCGCGCGCGGTTCCGTTTCCTGAACCGCAAACATGATGAACTTCTCGAATTGGAGCGTGCGTTGTTCCAGCGGGGCGGCGCGAGACATGTGATCGCGAATTCGGGACTGGTAAAAAGGGAAATCATCAGCGAGTACGCCTACCCGGAGGAGAAAATCACAGTGATCCACAATGGGCTGCCAGACGTCCATTTTAAAAACAAGCCGGGAACTCGTCTTGATATGCGGCGCGACTGGGGTCTGCGGGAGAGCGACATCGCCCTCTTGTTTGCCGGTTCCGGCTGGGAGCGCAAAGGTCTCAAGTATGCGCTTCAGGCGGTCGCTCAGATAGCAAATCGAAATGTGCACCTCCTGATCGCGGGAGTCGGGAAGAGGCCGGCCCACAGGTCCAAGAATGTAAGGTTCCTGGGGCCTGTGATCAATATGTCATCCCTTTTCGCCGCAACCGATTTATTTGTCTTGCCGACAGTGTACGACCCGTTCTCAAACGCCTGCCTGGAAGCGCTTTCATACGGAGTCCCGGTCATTACGACTGTGACGAATGGCTTTGCGGAGATCATTGAATCCGGCGTTCATGGTCAGGTCATTAATCGACCGGATGACGTCGGGGCGCTTCAAAAGGCAATCGAGAAATGGATCGATCCTGATCGACGTGAGTCCGCAAGAGAAACCTGTCGCGAGCTCGCCCGCCACTATTCTATGAACCGAAACCTGGAAGAGACGCTCAGGGTGCTGGAGAGCTTGGAGTAAAGCGTTCACCGTTCGGCGCTCGGCGTTCACCGTTCACGGTTCGCGCCGTGCAGGAACGATGAACGGTGAACGATTAACGCCCCATCACCTCGTCCATCCCGTGTACTCCGCGACATTGTCGCGCGTAACCAACTTCACCGGAATCAGAATCACGTCTTTTTCCGGCTTCTTCCCTTGTATGATATCGTTACCAATCTCAACTGCTTTTTGAGCCATGGTATAGGGATCCTGAGCCGCTGTCGCGGTGAAGAGACCCTGATTGCTCTTTAAAGCCGCCACGGCTTCCGGGGATCCGTCCACGCCGACAATGAAGAAGCCCGTGCGCCCGGCCTGCTTTGCTGCGCGATCACAGCCCAGCGCCGTCGGATCATTGATACCGAAGACTGCATCCACATGTTGATAAGCCGTCAGGCAATCGTTCATGACCCGCATACCGCCATCCGGAGTACCATCAGCGTTCTGGTCCTGGGTCAGGATCTTGATTCCGGGTTGCTTTTTTAGCACTGAAAGCACGCCGGCGACGCGGTCCTGAACGGAGGTTACCGGCGGACCGTTAACGATGACCACCTGGCCTTTCCCTTGGAGCCGATCGGCGATGAATTGGCCGGCTTCTTCACCGGCTTGTTTGTTATCCGACATCACAGTGGCGTCCACGCCACCCTCCGCACCGACGTCGACGGCCACCACGGTGATGCCGGCAGCCTTGGCACGTTTGACCGCCGGAGCGATCTTTTTGCTATCGGCAGCACCGAGAATGATTAAATCGACGCCAGAGGAAACAAAGTTATCAATTTGGCTCGCCTGAGCGTTCACGTCGTAGTTGCTGGAAAGCGCAGTGAATTTTACGTCTGGGTTATATGTTTTTGCCTGGTCCCGGGCTCCATGCGCAATTTGTACGAAATACGGGTTGCCAAGGTCGCCGACCGTCAAACCCACAGACTTTAATTGCTTGTCGGCCGCGAAGGCATACGTCGCAAAGCCAGCCGCAAACAAAAAAAACGTCGCAACCCTCGACCTCGTCCCCAAAGCTCGAGTGCTGCGACCGTAAGAGCGTTGCTCGCAACGCCTTGGCATCTCCTGCTCACCCCGACCATCACGGCCTGTTTTTGAATCCCAGCGGTTGGCGTGTTCGGTGTTCATGGCTTTCATAGCGCTTTGTCTCTGTGAGCTCCCATTTCAGGTGCATCCGGGTTCACCCCGGGTCCAAAGTATCGCAACGCGACCAGGTCTTCGACCTCACTCGTGTTTTCGAAGACGACGCCCGCTTTCGCAGCAGACTCGGTACAGAAAACTTCGTCTTCGGTAAGTTCGGTGAATCGAATGAGTTTTGGGCAATCCAAAGTGACCCTGTTCATTTTTCCGCTACCTTGGACGACAATCAATCCATAGGCTCCATTGTCGCGAATCGTGCATTTCGTTCCGGGTTCCAGTGTGAGCTCTTTCGCGGTAAAAAGCTGTTCACCGTTAATTTTCCCGTAAACGATCCAGCGATCGATATAGCCTGCTGACCGGGTCTCCGCGACCGGCACAGGCTCCAGGTAATGATTATCTTTGAAACGAGGATCCACATTGGATTCCCAGTCCAGCTCGCTCACAATAAAGTCCAAATCGAAGTGTTTTTCGGGCGGCATATCTTTCACCAGGAGCGCCCTGGAAATTTCCCTCCCCTCCACTAAGGACTGAAACATGGAAAACACGTCCGATCCCCATTGCGGTTCATAGGTACAGAGAGATCCCGGTGCGTGGAGAATACCTGGCCCGATCAGCCAGCCGCTCCCAGGTTTCAAGCGGTACGCCTTGGAAAGATCCAGAATCCCATTGTCGCCTTTGTTCCAGTTCTCCAGGCAGCGTTTCACTTCTTCTTTGGTTGTTCCCGGCTCAAGTCCCATGAAAGTGTATGGGAAATTGTTTCCGACAGTATTGTGCTGCGGAGGAAAGTAGTAACTCTCCGGTTTCCCTTCCTGTCCGACAAGCTTGGCGTGTTCCTCAGATTGATGCATGTGATGTGGAATAGGCCCCATGTTGTCGAAAAACTTTGAGTAGACCGGCCAACGGCGAAATCGGGTCCAGATTGACTCGCCGATAATCTCCGCTCCGCATTCCTGTACTGCGTTCGCGAGAGTAAAACGGGCGTCGTCGAAAACGCAATAACTCAAACCCTCGTCCGGAGTCCGGTTTTCGTTGGCTGCTGGAGTCGTAGACCCGAACCAACGCTCGTCGATCCCACCACGATCTAGGCCGTAGGCGTACAAGTCGTCGGGATGCAATTTAAGCCTGCGGCCGGGTTGCAGGAATGATCGAGGCACCCAACAAGGCGCCAAACGGAGCAACCCACCACTTTTTTCCAGCGCGGCGTCGACTAAGGAGCGAATTTTCGTTTCGACTTTCTTGAGGGAAGTCACTGTTTTCATCGAATAGAGGGAAAATGGTTCTCATAGGCGTACATAAAATTTCAAAGCTAGTAAATGGAAGAAGAGAGGACCGGAGACTTAAGAAGACGCTGAGCAAAAGCACAGCTACATTGGAACGGAGAACGGGGAGATTCGGGACTTTCCTGCTGCTCAACCTCGCTGACCGTCGACGGACTTAACTCGAAATTCCCCTGCAACCTTCGAGTTCTCAGAGTCTCTGTGTTAAAATCGTCAACCTGGAGGGGCGTTGCTTGCGACGCCTTCGGCCGACAGGCCGAAACAGCGTTTAACCGTCATCGGCGACGACCCCGCGGAGGAGTTGCCAGCAGCTCCCCTCCAGGCCCCTTCACTCGCTCTTCCAGAGCTCTTCGGCGATCTTAAGTGCGGCCAGATAAGTCTTGTGCTCCCCACCGCGGACCAACTCGTCATGAACCAGGCTCGCCAAGGTGGTTCCCCCTGCAGGAAGCATTTGTTTCAGGTAAAAGGCGTTCTTGAGCGTTGTGGCCAGAAAATTGCCGGACCACTCCACCTCCAGTTCGCCGCCCTCTAATTGCACCTTGATCTGTCCAATGGACGGGCCAGGCAACGCGGTTAGCTTTACCCAAACGGGCGCGCCGGCCTTGCCCCATTGAAACCGGTACTCAAAGTCGCTCTTCTCCGCCAATTCCCATCCAAGTTGGCGAGCGAGCCACGAGGTCAACAGAACTGCTGTAGTCCAATTCTCCGGATTATGGGTCACATCCAAGGCCCGAATCGTGTGGATATTTCGGCTCACCCAGGGATGATCAAAGAGTTGCGCCAGCGCCAGCCTGAGATGGACTAACCGGCGCCAGTTCAAGTCGCAAAGTACGCAACGCGAGCTCGCGGATGCCACCGAGGCGCGCAGGATTTTCATCTGCTGAGCAGGCTCACGCCATGAATGGCTGTCGAAAAAGAGCCGGTCTACCCAGCTCCATAGCTGCTGATCGATTCGGTCAGAAAATTCGCCCTGCCACCACAAATAGAGAGGAAGATCGGAATCGAGGTGGCTGAATAGGATGTTTCTGATGACATCCGGGCCACTGCCGTCCAGGAGAAATGCAATTTGTTCACTGCAGACCTGCCTGGCGCCGGCCCGCGTCACATGACAGTGCGCACTGATCCACGCTTGCACCCTCTCCTTCGAAGCAGCGGGGTTTGCTGCCAAAAGAATAACGCGACACGCATGCTCACGAGTTATCTGCTCCATGAGCTGCGTATTCACGCTCAGTGCGTCCGCGGCTTCGCTATAGACCGCAAAATTGATCAAC
>JAFAJU010000553.1 GCA_019236035.1 Verrucomicrobiota bacterium
GATGAACTGATCGTTCTTCTTTCTCAGGTGACGGGCGTACACGAAGAGTGGCTTCGTGAGCTATTCTCTGGCGACTTTCGAGAGTCTGACCAGGTGATGTTCGATCCTGTGACCCGGCGAGTGCAGGCAAGAAGAGACCTTCTCTTCCGAGATCTCCTTCTCCACAGCACAAAGCTCGATACACCGCCACTCGCAGTAGCAGCCGAAATGCTGGCGAAAGAGGTCATCGCCGGCCGGTGTCCGCTGGCGAACTGGTCTCATGAGGTAGAGCAATGGATCGTTCGCCTCAACTGCTTATGCCGATGGTACCCCGAGTTGGCGCTACCGATGATTGACGCGGACGCGCGCCTCCATTTGATCGAACAAATATGTCACGGCGCGGTCAGCTACAAAGAAATCAAGGATCGCAATGTCTGGTCCGTTGTTAGATCCTGGATTTCGCCGGCACAGCAGCAGGCAATTGATCGCTTCGCGCCCGCCCGGTACGAACTACCCAATGGCCGGCAAGTCAAACTGCAGTACGTCGAAAATCAGTCCCCGGTGCTGGCCGCACGGATCCAGGATCTTTACGGAGTTGACGGATCATTGAAAATCTGCAACGGCCGCGTTGCGATTCTCGTGCACATCCTGGCGCCCAACCATCGCCCGATCCAGATCACCCAGGACTTGTCAAACTTCTGGAAAGAAGCCTATCCAAAGGTCAAACAGGAATTGCAGCGCAAGTACCCGAAACACGAATGGCGGTGAACATCAGGTAGGGTCGCGCTCCCGCGCGACCGGCGTCGCATGTCTCAACGACGTGGACGTGTTCTCAAGCCGGTAGGAGGGCGAGGCTTCGCCCGAGCCGTGGGACGGTATGGCGCGTGATGCAAAGTAGGCGAAGCGTCCCGCTTTGCAATCTTCAGAACTAAGCAAACCGAGACGGTTCGCCTACGTCGTATCGCGTCACGCGCCACTGCTCGGGCGGAGCCTCGCCCGGCTTGAGAGCACGTCCACGTCGCTGAGACGTGCGACGTCGGTCGCGCGGGAGCGCGCCCCTACCGGCTATTCTCCCTCCACGGCTTACCGGCTTGGTAGCTCAGCAGGCGGCGCTGATAGAACGGCACATCCTGTTGCGATCCGCGCAGAATCGCTTTTTCCTCCCATTTCTGTGCAGAGCTGAAGTCGCCCGCCTCTGCATACGCGGCGGCTAGAACGTCGAGTACGGTGTCGTCCTTCCACAGGCTGAGTTTTGCAGCTTCAGTAGCCAGCGCAACCGCAGATGCACCGTTTCGAATCTGGCCGTCTGCTGAAGTGGCGTAGAGCCAGGCGGCGCCGGCTCGACAGATCGGATCGGTTTTCGAAAGCTTGATTGCGGTCTGAAAGTCGTTTAACGCTTCGCTCTTCCGTCCAAGCCGACTCAATGCGTTGGCTCTTAATGTATAAAGCTGCGCCAAATTCAACCGGTTGGCGTCTCCCTTATTGTTTTGAATGGCTGCATCCACAGCCTCGATTGTGTCCTTCGGTTTGTTTAAATTTGAAGCGGCAGCCGCTCGAGCCGCCTGCAACCACCATCTGTCCGGGTGCTCCTTACCGGCTTTGGTTGCGGCCTTAAAAGCCTCTCTCCACATTCCGTTTTCAACCAGTACACCGATCTCGCTGGCTTCGGCCTTTTCTTCAGGGGTGAACTTGTGACCGGGCGGAAAAATCTCCTGGGGAACCTGTTCGACCATTGGTCCTTGAGACTTATTTGCCCGGTGATGCCTGGCGTAATGATGCTTCGAACTCGCATGCTTGTTCTTACTCTTTTGCTTGAGCCGATTGGACGCCTCCGCAGAAGCGGGGTTGGTTGCGAAATAGAATAAAAAAAAGATTGCAGTTAAAATCTTTGCATTGCGCATCGGCGATCGTTCGTTCCGTTGAGCCGAAATATATCGGCCAGTGTTGCCCGGGTCTCAAGAGAAAGCCGACAAACACCTCTATGCGTCGCGAAATCGAGGCTGCACTCCAGAACGAAATGCGCTAGGTCTTTCCTCAATGAGAACGAAAGATTTAGTTAATGAGATCACGGTCGAAGACAGGCTCCGCGGAGCCGTCTGGGGTCAGTTCGTAGGCGACGCGGCCGCCCTGGGCACGCATTGGATCTACAATCTCAGCGATCTCCAAAAGGTTTACCCAAGTGGCGTCAACGGATTCGAAGAACCGCTAGAAGGCCACTACCACTTCGGAAAAAAGCCCGGAGACCAGACCCATTACGGTGACGGCGCCTTGGTGTTGCTCGAATCACTCGCAAAAGAAGGGCGCTTCGATCCAAAGGCCTTCGGGCGCAGCTTTGTCGAAAATTTCCGGCCTGACGTCTATTCTGGCTACATTGACAAAGCTACCCGAGGCACGCTGGAAAACTACCAGGCCTTTGTCGAGTCGCACGCCATCGAGAGCTTCGACTTTCAACAGGGTGCAGATGACGACCAATTGGCAGCCGCCTCGCGGTTGGCCGCCTTGGTGGTGCGGTATCGGGCGGACCCCGACCTCCTTACACTGGTGGAACAGGCTACCCGAGTCTGCCAGAATAATCCCCGCGCCGTCGCCTACATGAAGTTTCATGCTCTCCTGCTCTCAGAGCTGCTTTCCGGACGTGATATTCATACCGCACTTCATCGCACGGAAGAACAAATCGTCTCGGCAGAACCGGAACTCGGTCTGGAAGTCAGGCGCAAAACACGGCAAGCCATGGAAGAGACACTCAACGATGTCACCAAGGCGACCTTGACCTTTGGCCAATCCTGCCCCCTGATCAGTAGTTTCCCGGCGTCGATCCATGCTTTGCTCAAGCATCCTGATGACTTCAAGAGTGGGATTCTCGCCACTTTGCGGGCCGGCGGCGACAACGCCGGACGGGCTTCAATGCTTGGATCCTGGTTGGGAGCGCACCTGGGAATCAATAACATCCCGAAAACCTGGAGGACCCGACTAAACTACGGAGACCGGATATCGACAGCGATCGATAAGATCCACTAGGGAAACCGTTTTGAACGGTTTCCCTCTTACCTCCCGTAGCGCCCAAACGAATATCCGCGGCTCGTACGAAATCCTTTAACCGGTCTAACCGGCCCTTTTACCTCCTCAAAAAGGGCGGTGTAAACGTATTTGAACCCGGCCAACTTTTGGCGCGGAATCTTTTGACCGACAAATCTTTCTATGTCCAACATCGCTTTCAACTCTTCAGCGATAGCCAAGGTGAACGCGTCTCCCACCTGTTCGGCGCGCCCCGTGCGCCCGATCCGATGGACATAGTCTTCCGGATGGAGCGGGATATCGTAGTTGATCACGTGTGTCACTCCGGCTATATCAAGCCCCCGGGCCGCTATATCAGTCGCAACCAGTACTTCGTATTTGCCGGACTTGAATCCCTCCAGAGCGTGTATCCGGTCTTTCTGACTCCGGTCCGAATGCAGGACTGTCACCGAGTGGTTCAACCTCTTCAGTCGGTCCGAGATATTGTCCGCTGCATGTTTGGTTCGGGTAAAAACGATGACGCTCTCATAGTGTGTCTGCTCGAGCAGGGAGACCAGCAGATCAAACTTTTGCGTCGCTGCAACCGGGTAGAACGCGTGGGTCACCGTCCCGGCGACCGAGCGGCGCTCCCCAATTTCCACTATCTCGGGATCCTTTAGAACCCAAGAACACAAACTCTCGATCTCCGGCGGAATAGTTGCAGAGAATAACAGTGTCTGACGAGACACCGGGCAAAGCTGCACGATGCGGCGCACATCCGGCAAAAAGCCCATGTCCACCATCCGATCGACCTCATCGAGGACCAGTACCTCAATTGAACCCAGCTTCAGCAGTCCCTGTTCGTACAGATCCAACAGACGACCCGGCGTTGCCACCATGATATCAATGCCATAGTCCAAAAGCTTTTTCTGACGGTCATACCCAACACCGCCGTAAAACACGCCGATCTCGATCTCCGTAAAGCGCGCGTAATATTGAAAAGCGGTCTCTACTTGAATCGCGAGCTCCCGAGTCGGTTCAAGTACCAGGCATCTGGCCGCTCCTCTCTTCCCGAGGCGCGTTAATATCGGCAGCGCAAACGCCGCGGTTTTTCCCGTTCCGGTCTGAGCCGATCCAACAACATCTTTCCCCTGCAAAATCAACGGGATACACTTCTCTTGGATCGGCGTTGGCTCGCTGAATCCCAGCGACTGCACGCCATGCACCACCAATTCCTGTACCCCCAAATCCAGAAAACTCATTTCGCCCTGGAATTAAGGGGCATTCCGTAAAATAAGCAAATTCCTCTTCAGGAGTTCAGGAGTCAGGAGTTGCAGGAGTTCAGGAATTAGAGGAGTCGCGGACCACGGCGAAACTGAGCAAAAGGGTTAGGCAACTCAACGGTCGTGTTGACTTGTCCTGCTGTTGGTTCAATCTGCGCGATATGGCACAACCAGCAAAAACTTTTAAGGATTTGGTAGTATGGCAGAAGGCCCATCAATTTGTTCTGGCTGTCTACAAACTCACTGCAAGATTTCCCAAAATTGAGATCCACTGTCTTACGACCCAAATGCAACGGGCGGCAATTCCCATTCCCGCCAACATCGCTGAGGGGTTTAAGAAGCGCGGAGTGAGTGACAAGACTCGATTCCTCAATATCGCACAGGGTTCTCTCGAAGAGTGTCGCTATTACCTGCTTCTCACCGCTGACCTCGGATACGGAGCAACAGGCGACATGGAGATTCTGCTGGAAGGAGTTTCCAAACTTCTTGTTGGTACGCGCGTGGAATCGAGTCCAAGCGGTGACGCCTGCCCGGATCCTGCAACTCCAGACTCCTGCAACTCCTGAACTCCTGCAACTCCTGAACTCCTGCAACTCCTGCACTCCTGCAACTCCTGCACTCCTGCCACTCCTGCAACTCCTGAACTCCTGCAACTCCTGCAACTCCTGAACTCCTGCAACTCCTGTATTCTTGCCTCCTTCTCAAAAAAAGGCGCCCGAGTTACCTCGGGCGCCCCTGTGGAACAGAACCTCGCGGAGAGCCCCAAGCTACAGGTCGAAATACATGTAGAACTCGTACGGGTGGGGTCGAAGACGCAGAGCATCGTACTCTTTTTTCTTCATTTCGATCCAGTTATCGATGAAGTCCTGGGTAAACACGTCTCCTTTGA
>JAFAJU010000559.1 GCA_019236035.1 Verrucomicrobiota bacterium
ATCAGGCGCAAGAAATGGGCATCGGAGAAGCGGCCATCGTCTCGGCCTTGGCGTACAATGATCAGGTCCATCGAGGGAACTATAAACATGCGTTGGTACCCGGAACCAATGGCCGCAATCAAATCTTTAGGGGCTTCTCGACAGAGACAGGCATCCCGCCAGTTTTGGTGTTCCCAGGGTGTATCCAGCATCCTTTCGACGTCCACCTCGCGCCCGTCAGGCGCCACCCGATTCAACCAGAAGCCCATACCGAACATCGGATTAATGTGCGTGCCGCGGAAGCATTCAGCTAGGAGATCTGATCTGACCACCTGACGTCCACGGTATTTGCCTTCGTTCAAGATCAATTCTCCCAGCTCAGCCCATTGGCGAGCCGTCAACCGAAATCCGCTCGCCAGCAGCGGGTTACCCTTAGTATCCTCTCGAAAGTCCACGCCTCCGATATCGAGTGGCCGCAAGATCCGCCGATACAGGTACTGCTCCGGAATCAGGTGCCGCGGCTCAAGCTTTCGTCGAAGCACTTCGCAGAAAATCTGCAACTGGCTCGGACCGTAAATGAAAGATTCCCCGCGCGTGCGGGACGCTGGCAGCCTGACACTATACCTGTTTCGATCGCTAATGCTTCTCCCATGCAGCGAAAATGCGGGCTGGATTCCAGCTGTGAAGTTCAGGAGGTCCCGGACACGGATATTCGATTTGCGCGGATCAGAGTTCCACTCAGTTATTGTGTCGCGAACCGGGTCGTCGAAATCCAGAATTCCATCCTGGACCGCGGCCGCAGCGGCGACACACCAGAAACCCTTGGTACCGCTGAAGATCGAGGCGGTCCGATCCGCTGCATCGCCGTTTGCATAATCCTCGTAGGCGACTCGCCCGTCATGTATAACCAGGAACGAATACCCGTGCCGCGCCGCTGAATACCTCGAAGCGGCCTCCAGAGACGCAAGCCTCAAGTCATCCGAGGTGGCTTTACAAACAACACATGGCATCGCCATGCTGACCAACATGGAAAAAAGTAGGTGTCGCATTCGAAGCGACACATTTGTATCGCGAGCGATGAGAAAAGCAAGCTATTGGTCGCAATTCCTCGCTACCGGTAGATCACAATAAAACTCTGTTCTCTTTTCTCGCTCGCTGAAAACACCAATCCTGCCATCGTGGGCTTGCACCACTTGGCGAGCAATCGATAGACCGAGTCCGGCCCCCTCTCCCTTGTTGGCCGAACTCCGATAGAACTTATCAAAAACCCGCGCTTGTTCTTCCTCGCTCAACCCCGGACCCGCGTTGACCACGCTGAAGCGAACAAAGTCAGAACCATGCACCCGAGCCATCAATATAATCTCGGTGCCACTGTAACTGTATTTGAGCGCGTTAGAGAAGAAGTTCGAAAAGACCAATGAAATTCGTTCCAGATCGACGCAAACGGCAGGGAGCCCCTCCGAAACCTCCATTTTAAGGGGGTGCGACGCAGCTTGCGCCTGATCACGGAAAGCATAGTAACTCTCTTCGACGACTCGCAGAGCCGGAACCTCGCGCAGATCCAGTTGTGCCTTGCCGCTCTCCATCCGGGCAAGATCCAGGATACTGTTGAGTGTCTTCAGCAATCTTTCGCAGTCGCTCCAGGCAGTAGTGACAAGTTCTTCCTGTGCCTTGGTCAATTCTCCCGTGCTTTTTTCCAGAAGCAGATGAAGAACAAGACGGATTCCAGTGAGTGGCGTCCGTATTTCGTGGCTGAGCGTGGATAACATGTCCGACTTCATCTCGTCCAACCAGCGAAACCTGGTGACGTCGACAAGCATGAGGGCCCTCCCAAAAATTGTGCCGTCTTCCAGCACAATAGGAAAGATCCTGGGTAGAAAATAGAGTTCCTGTTCGTCGATCCGGAAAAGCAACGCCTGCTTGAGGTCATCCAGCCGATAATCCGGGTCCGTAACGGAAGCGTCTGCCAGGTGTTTCCGGATCTGCTTCGGCATGGCACCCTGAGAGTGAAGAGAATCCATCAGTCTCTCCGCGGCGGGATTCATCCGGCTGATCTGGTCGTGGTCGTCGAGAATAAACAACGGGTATGGCAGCGTTGTCATCATCGCCCGGATGACCTGATTCAGTTCGATAAACTTGCGATCTGTTTCCCGATAAAAATTTCTGAGTTCCTCCGCCATCGCGTTGAACTCTTTGGTTAACGCTCCAAGCTCGTCATCAGCCTCCACCGTCAAAGATTGAGCAAAGTCGCGAGATCGCAGTTCTCGAATCGATTTGGTCAAGTTCTGGATTGGAGTGATAATCGAGTGACCGAGGCGGGCATAGGTAAACACAAAGACGATCACCGCGCTCAGCATGGCAATGAGCAAGAGTCGGATCGAATCCTTGGATTTCTTCTCGGCGGCCCGGTTTGCCTTGAACATCTGCTGCTCGTTGCGCTCGAGAATCTTGCCGCTCAGATTTGTGATGCTTAAGGTCAGTGCAGGAATCTGTGGCTTTATCTCGGCAATGCGGGGATCACTTAAGCCTCCTTCTTTGAAATACTGAAATATTTGACGGTAAACCTGGATGTAGCGCGCGCCGGCATCGCTGAGTTTGGCGACCAGGTTTCTGTCCTCCTGGTTCCGTGCGTTTCGTTCCAGGATCGGAAATCGGGCCTTAAACTGCTGCTCGACTTCGTCTAAGGTTTGCGGTTGATCAAGAGGCGGGTAAGGCCGCTCGCCGCGAGTATAGAAAGTATTGACCCGAGCTGTGGCGGTCCGCATGTAGTGGCAGACCTTGACGCTGTCATAGTTATCTCGGAGAACACTGTCGACTGCCTGCCCGAGATCGTTGAAGAGCCAGATCCCGTAGATCCCGACTAACAGCAGGATAATCAGCGTCGCCAGGAGCCCAAAAGTGAGCTTCAACCGCAACATTTCTCAAAGATTCATCCGCTTTCTTTTGCGATACAGGGTCGCCGGATCAATCCCAAGTGTTTTTGCCGCCGCATCGAGGCTTGCTGCTCGTTCCAGGATCCTGCGGATATGCACCTCCTCGAGTTGGTCAAGGGTAATATCGGCTCCAACCACTACTTCCGTCATTTGCCCGTCCGCTGACGCGTCAGGTAGGAATTCTTCGCCAATCTCGTCGGTCAGCGCAAGAATCGCAGCGCGCTCAATCGTATTCCTGAGCTCGCGGAGATTGCCGCGCCACGGATGAGCATTCAGCTTCCGCATCGCTCCTTCGGAGAACGACAATCTGGTCCGCCCAAGTTGCCTTCCGAAGAACTGCAAAAAAGATCCCGCCAGATTCTCGAGGTCCCGAGGCCTCTCCCGCAACGGCGGAATCGTGACCGAGATGACGTCTAGGCGGTAGTACAGGTCCTCCCTGAAAGTTCCTTTCCGTACGCATTCCTTCAGATCCTTATTTGTGGCTGCAATAATCCTGGTATTAGCCATTCGTATTTTATTTTCACCGACCCTTTCATATTGGCGTTCTTGAAGCAGTCGCAGCAGTTTGGGCTGAATCTCCAACGGCAATTCGCCAATCTCGTCGAGGAATAGTGTTCCAGACTCTGCCGCAGCCACTTTTCCCCAGGTGTCTCGCACGGCGCCCGTAAACGCACCTTTCATATGACCGAACAATTCACTCTCCAAGAGCTCCCGCGACAAACTCGGACAGCTCACCGTCACAAACGGTCCCTCCTTGCAGTTGCTTCTCAGGTGAACCTCACGAGCCAAAACGCTTTTGCCAGTTCCACTCTCGCCCAATAGCAAAATCGCAGCCTGGGTAGGGGCGGCGCGGAAGAGAATATCCAGGGCCGCGGTCATCCTGGTATCGGATGAGTGTAATTCGATCGTCGGATTCTGTAGATTGATCTGCTGCTCCAGGTCGTCGATCTTTGACTCGAGCTTTCGCTGCTTTTCGACTCGAGCCATGATCTGGCGCAAATGCTCTGGCGTGAATGGTTTCTCAAGATAATCGAACGCGCCGCGTTGCATCGCCGCGACCGCCGATGCAACGGAGGCGTAGGCTGTGAAAACCACTACCGGCAGCTTCGAAAATTGACGCTTAATTTGTTCGAGAACTTCGAGTCCGTCCTCATCCCCAAGCCGTAGGTCAAGAAAAACAAGGTCGTAGGTATCCTCTTGAAGCTTCAGGACTCCAACCTGACCGCCATCGGCCGTTTCTGCCTGGTGCCCAGCAGCCTGGATGGCCACTGACGTTGAAGTTCGAATCGATCTTTCGTCGTCGATGATTAAAACACGCATGCCACTTTCGTCTCTCGTTTATTCGGCGACCGCTAACTAGCCAGCAATCCGCCGATTTCCTGAGTTTCGAAAACGGTTCTGAGCAATCTTTGCGCCGAGATAGCCTGAAATCACCGCGCTCCCGTCAGTTTAGCCGTTTCCGAAGCCACCGCCTATCACCGTCAGCCAAAGAAACCTCATGCAAAACGCAATATCACAGCGCCCCGAATGCCGCAGAGTGCACTGGTCGCCGGGCCACTCTGATGTCGCGCCTTCGGCGCTGGAACAGGAAGCACGAAGCCATAAAAGGCAACTCCAGGGGCGCAAAAACACGCCCGCTTCCGCTCCTTCCCTTATCCCTTTTCGAAACACCCTTGCGCGCCCAGTATTTCAACGTAGGTAGACCGGGATGCGCATTCTCTACGTGGACTGCTTTTCGGGGATCAGCGGTGACATGATGGTCGGTGCCTTGGCCGATCTCGGAGTAACCCCATCAACCTTCGAGTGGGAGCTCACAAAACTGGACCTGGGCGATTACCACCTGCATTTCGAACGGCAGACCCGCGGAGGAATATCCGGGGTGAAGTTCGACGTCCACGCTGGCGCGATACACATAGATCCGAGCCCGGAAACCCCCTCTCCTGAATCCGAACATGCGGGCCACTCTCATCATTCCGAGATTCATGCACATGAGCATACACATCACCTCCATGAGTGCGCTGATAGCGGGCTCACGGATAGTGCTAGGGCCGGCCAACATGGGCGTTCCGCTTCAAGGAGCTTCTCCGGCATCCGCGAGCTGCTGCAAACGAGCGAGCTCTCAGATTTTGTAAAACGGCGCGCCGAAGCCATCTTCCGCAGAATTGGCGACGCCGAATCGAAGATTCATGGCGTGTCCATCGAAGAAGTTCAGTTTCATGAGATCGGGACACTTGATTCGATCGCGGATATCGTTTTGACCTGTATCGGATTCGAAGCGCTCCAGGTCGAGCGTGTGTACTTTTCCGAACTCGTCGATGGTCAAGGAACTTTCCGCTGCACGCACGGCGAGTATCCTTTGCCGGCGCCCGCCACGCTTGAAATTCTCAAGACTATCCCAATCCGCCAGGTTGCAGTCCCGTTCGAGCTGATCACACCTACCGGAGCGGCCATCGTTGCAGAATTCCAGCATATGGTTGGAGCCCTGCCCAGAATGCGCCCGATTAAGATCGGCTACGGTCTCGGGACACGCGAATTGTCTGAACGCGCAAACGTTCTACGAGCTGTTCTGGGCGATCTTGAAGAGTCCCCCTCCAGCGACCGAATTGTCCAGCTCGAGGCCAACATCGATGATCTCTCGCCAGAAATATTGGGAGC
>JAFAJU010000581.1 GCA_019236035.1 Verrucomicrobiota bacterium
AGCAGCTCCTGTCCAGATGCCGTCTGCTAGGAAACCCCCATCATGAATATTCTAAGTCTAGGCTCGATCAGCCCGATTCGGCTTAACGCGACGCGTCAGACTTCTTCCCGTCCCAAGCCGAATCTTAGCGTTCATAAGCGCGGTTCAATCTTGGAATTGACGAGCGAACTCCTGGCGTCCGCTGCTCGTGCGGCGACTCGGCGCGAACTGCTTGACCGGCTCTTTTCAATCTCTGCGCTGCAAGGCGCTCGCGTTGATAGCCGGCGAGGTTCGGCTCTGCTGGATTTCAAGCCAAATCAACCGACCGTGGCAGAATCACTCGAGGCCCTCACTGTGGCTATGCGGCTCCACCAGCCGGACCGGCTGCCGTTCCCCAACGAACATTTTCTCTTTTCAGTCGCGTTCGACGGAGTTTTTGAAGTTCGTCGTGCGGAGCGAAAACTGACCTTGTGGCAGATTGATGAACTGAGTCCCGAACGATTTGTGGCAATGCATCCCTTGCTTCGGTGCGATGGGATTCGCGAACATGTCTTAGACGACCTCTCGTGCCTTGCCGGCATAAGCCACTGCTTTGCGCACGGAGCCGGAGGGCTGGAAATATCCTGCCAAGCGCATCGGGTCAACGACGCAATTCTGCTCGACATTCTCGAGCCGGCGATAGCGGATGCAGTTTCGCTCGCCGGACGGACGAAAGCACCCCTGAGCCCCCGTTCGATAGCGGTGACCGCCAATTTGGCGTTGGCACCGATCGCAGATTTTCTCTTTCCGCCACTCGGGGTAGCAAACGCCCTGCTGGTGGTCATCCTTAGCTCAAGGCACCTGCTCCCTGCCTATCGCGCCTTAGCCAATCGCCGACTTACTCTGGATACACTCTACATCAGCATCGGAGTAGTCACGGTGCTCTCCTACAATTTCTTTGGGATGGCGCTCATGATCTGGCTTTTGGAGGTCTGGCCTTGGCTGCTGAAACGCCTTCGGCGCGAGACTGAACGCAAATTGCTCGCCCGGTATCGGCGCCGGCCGAGAAAAGTCTGGCTCGACCGCGACGGCACAACGATTGAGGCGGGTCTTCACGAATTGCCCTCCGGACAGACAGTCATTTTGCGTGAAGGGGATACGGTTCCGGCGGATGGCACCGTGCTTGATGGGATAGCCGAGACTCGGGAATCCTGGCTCACCGGTGCTCTCGGCTTGGTCCGCAAAGAACCGGGCGACAAGCTTTACGCTGCCAGCCTGGTCGCACAGGGCGAAGTTAACTTCCGGATCGACTCGGTTCCCGGCGACACAGTGGCTGATCGTCTCGCCGCATATTGTAAGCAAGCTTTTGACCAGCCGAGGAAGTATCCGAGCGCAGAACGTTTTGCCGATTCGTTTGTTCTCCCCACCCTGGTGATTGGCGTTGCTGCACTCGGAAGCGGGGGCTTGTTGATGACGCAAGCAGTCATTCGTCCTGATTACGTGACTGGGCCAGCAATTGCGGAAGAAGTTGGGGCGTTGACCACGATGATACAGGCTGCTGAAGCTGGAATTCTGATTTCGAACCCGAGCGCGCTGGAAGCTCTTACCGATGCAGACTGCTGGGTCTTTGACGATAGCGTTCGGTGGCGCTTTGAAGGCGCGCGCGGCGAGAGGTTTGTGGAAACAGTGAACGTTCGAGGTCGGCGTGATATGGTGTACCTCTCCAGCGCAGGCCGAGGAGACACCACCCGCATCGCTGACAAATTTGGTTTCTCATGGTTCCGGGACGGGTGCACTACCAACGCCAAAAAGGATTTCATCGCGCAAAGACAATACGAGGGTCAAAGTGTCGTCTATTTTGGCAACTGTATCCGTGAGGCTGAGGCGGCTGAAAAGGCAGATCTTGCGGTAAATGTTTGTGCAGGGGTGAGTGGCGTACAGGCGAACGTCCCGATGATTTTCCTAAATCCGGATTTGGCAAAATGCCGGCTGTTAGTTTCACTTAGCGTCGCTCGGATGAGCGGACTGCGATCAACGCAAGCCACCGTCGCGGTGCCGAACATCGCGGCGATGGTAGCGGCAATCTACCTGAACACACCGGTTCTGACCTCGGTATTGCTGACTACCTTAGGGGCGGCGGTTAGCTACCACCGCTGGGCTCGCATTCTGCGTTCACTGGAGTAGCAAATGGTAACTATGACGAGCCCTTTCCAGG
>JAFAJU010000061.1 GCA_019236035.1 Verrucomicrobiota bacterium
CGGATCAACGTGCGCACGGCTTGTGCCCAGAATTTGCCGAATCCGGCCCATCTCAGCCATTCGGACGCCCACCGGCTTTTTACGTCACTGGTGAATGCAGCCGTCTGTCCAAGGCCAAAGCGCCACGAGGCAAACAGCGGCGCACCACTCTCGGTGGCGAGAAGAAGGTCGGCTGTCGGCTTCAGCTTGGTCGAGTTATAGCCTAACAGGAGAGGTGCCTCCGACCAGGAGATCCCCTCCAGGACCTTGGCATCCGCGACGACCTGAGCCTGAAACGGTTCTTCGATCAGGCTGTTCTGGGCCACTTTCATCGTCTCCGTTGTGAAGATTTGGGGCAGATTCATGGGATCGTTCGTGAGATAGAACCGGCCATTGCCTCGTTCGGCCAATAATTTCAGGAACGGGACATCCTTGTCGCTTTCGTAGCCGAGGCCCACCACGGAGGTTGTGGTCCGATTCGCTAACATTGTTGATACAATATCGAACGCCGTACCTGAGCCCTCGGACGGTTCGCCCATTTCCCCAGCAAACTTCTCCTCAGCGTCAGCCGCGTCTGAAAAAAGAATCACGTGCTTAATCTGCGCGTTGACCTCACGCATGGCCCGCGAGGCGGCCACGAGCGAGGTGAAGATGTAGATCCCGCCACCGGACGAATCAATGCCGAGAATTCTCTGCTGCAGCTGTTGCCGCTCCTGCAGCCGAGCCAGCGGCACAACCTCATGCACCTTCGTGTCCACTGCGAATACACCAAAGTAGTCGTTGTCCTTAAGGACGTTCATCGCCAACACAGCGCCCTGATCCGCTAGCGAGATCTTTGTTTTCCCCTGGACTTGCGCCGCCATCGAACCCGAGCGATCCAACACGACGAGGAGCGCCACGGACGGCGTTTGCTGGCGGTCGTCGTGCTCCATCCGGACCGGCAGCATCTGCTCAATCGGGGTACGGTAGTAGCCGCCAACGCCGAAGCTGTTCTCGCCTCCCGCGAGAATGAACCCGCCACCGAAGTCTCGCACCCAGGTGCGAAGCAGCTCCATCTGCTCGACGGAAAGCGTCAGAGCCGGCACATCACTGAACAGGACCAGGTCAAACTGATCCAGATCATCGATCGACTTCGGGATACCCGCAGGAGTCCTGGTTTCAACCAGGAATCGGTCACTTCGCAGAACGCCTGCGAGAGGCTCGAGCCGGTTTTCATTCGGATCGACCAACAGCACGCGCGGTTGGCCATGGATCTGAACGACCGCATAGCCGAAGTTGTTCTCTGCAAACGTATCCTGCGGAGCCTGAACCTCGACCTCGAACCGGCTCCCCTCTGAAGTCAGATCTTGAAATCGAACCACGTTACGCCCAGGCAAGAGATCGACCTGGCGTTGTTGAAGAAGATACTGGTTTTCGTACAAGCGAACGATACCGGTCTGCCGGGCGGTCGATCGGATGACCGTCGTCAGATCGAAAGGCTCGTTCGGCGCAATGTTACGTGGGGTTTGGACCGACTCCACCAGGACTTCCGGCGAGTCCGGATTCTGCAGTGCCACAGCATCAAAGTCTATTCCCCTTCTGGCAAGATCCGACACCGACGACTCGGATTCACCCGCTGTGTCATTTCCGTCGCTGAGCAGCACTATCCTTCGGCGGCGATCTTTCGGCAGGATCGAGCCGGCTAAATCCAAGGCATCACGGTAGTTGGTTCCCTGGTTTTTCTGGAGTTCCGGCCAATATGAGAGCGTCGCTCCGGCACCGAAGCCGTGCCAGATTTCGCTACTTTCCGCGAAACCGATAACAGCATAGTCATCGCCCGGGCGCGCATTTTTGACGCTCGTCTCGACATAGTGCCGCGCGGCGGCTTTCGCGTCCGGCGACACGCTCGCAGATGCGTCGACCAGGTAAACGACCGCCAACCGGTCGCTGGTCGCCCTCCACTTGGGCCCGGCCAGAGCGATCACGATCGTCGCCAGGAGAAAGAGCCGCAACAGCAGGATGATCTGTTTCTGCGCCGCGCTCAGGGAGACCATCGTCTTCCGCAACGGAAGCCAGCATAATCCCAACCCAAACAAAAGGGCCAAAAACCACGGATAAGTCCACTCAATCATTCCGTGCGTCGTCGATGGTACATCCACCACTCCAATCCACAGAGCGCCATCGCCAGTAGACCAAAGTAAATCCAGGGCGGCCACGAAAGCCACCGACCGACCGAAGGCCAGACCGGAACGGGTCCGGAGTCAGACTCGAGCAAACCGGCAGAACGCAGATCAGATTGAGCGGGGTCAAACGTGTTGACCGCCACCAACCGATGTTCTTGACCGTTCTCCAGCTCATAAAAACCGTTCCGATACGGGTGAAAATCACCATTAAGAGACCATTTCTGACCCGAGCCGGACGCTGTCAGCGGACCATGCGCGATGTGAAATCCATTCTCCAGCGGGAGCGTCTCGCCGGCTTGGATCTGGCGCTGTGCGTTACTGCTTTTGTTTGCGAGCCACTCGACAGCGTTATGGATCAGCAAAGGAAAAGCCACTCTCACCGGAAGATCAGAATCAATCGGATCGAATGCGAAGATGGCGCGCCGGCGCAGGGAGGACTCCAGCGATAGCACCAAAGGGCCGTCAGCACCTTCCACCGGCACGCGAACCGTCCAACCCGGAATCTCGCGGGGCAACCGGGCCGCTTTCAAAATCGTTGACGCACCGAGATCGACAAACCGCATGAGTGGATCACCGGGGTCCGTCTCCACGATGACCGGGTGGTCAGAGATCGCGCCGGGCGTCACCGGAGAAACTCCAAGAAAAAGCAGATTCCCGGGAGTATCGAGAGTCACCCCGGCCGGAAGTTCGCGGTCGAAAATAACCACATCAAATGCCTGATTAAGCGAACTCCGATAGTTCGCAGGTGAAACAATCTGGGTCTCACTCGTCTCCCCGGATTGCAATGCGTTTTCAAGAAACCAATTGTTCTTCGTCACCAGCAGAACTCGCGCCGGAATTCTTTCCGGTAGGAGCGCATAAGCCTGGTTATCGGTTGACAGAGCGTCCTGGTCCTGGACTCGGGCAACGATCAACCCGCGAGCATTCGCATACCGTTTTGAACTCGGAATTCCCGAGAAAATTAGCGCTTTGGATTCCCCTGGACCCAAGTAAATCGCCTTCAAATCAAAAAGACTCTGATCGATCGTCAATTCTACTTTCACGTCCTTACCGGTCCGGCTGAAGTTCGCAGCCTTGACAAACACCTCTGCCGTCTCGGGGTTCGCGGGCAGACTGCGCGCTTCCATGCCCTCGATCCCGACATTGTCCAGCGGTTCGCTGGTCAATCCGACCTGTTTTAACTCTATACCCTTGATCGCTTTCCGGGCTGGTTCATCACTCAGGAGGAAGATCCGCTTTGCTCCAGGCCGGCTCGCCAATATTCGTTCCGCCAGCCACAGAGCGTCATCCAGTTTTCCGGCGGTATCAGACGGTGGTATCGCGTCCACCGCGCGCTTCAGCTCCTCGGCATCATCGGTCAAAGAGACCTCGGTCAC
>JAFAJU010000074.1 GCA_019236035.1 Verrucomicrobiota bacterium
AGAGTGGATGATCAGAAATCCAGGCAGATCTCTCGATAATACGAATCTGGCAACCATACTTCCGGAGGCACTCGACGAGTTTACTTGGAAACATCTGGGCGACTCCTGAAGCTAGCCTGATCCAACGACCGGTGCTCACCGCGCGCAGCGCTTGCGCCACATCGAAAACCAAGACCGCCTCGAGCTGGCAGACGACAGAACCTCATTGACAAGCTCCGCGGGGGCCGCGGCAAGCTCGATGCCCCTTATAACTTCGGCCTACAACGTCTCTGCTGACAGAACGTTCGGAAAAAAAAGATCGTTTACACGTGACCCAAACAGACGGAAACTAAGGACAGGGCGTTAACCAGGGGTTTTTTGAGTTGTATGCCGAAACAAAGAGTGTTCGGAAAATCCGCAGAAAGGACGGCGAGAAATGCAAACGGAAACTCTCACTGCGCTGGTTACAAGCGTACACCATAATCCTTCCGAAGGCACGACGCGTATCAATCTCAAGTGGTTGGGAAGTCACGAGATTGGGGATTTCAACGTGGAGAAGCTGGGTAAGGTTCTGAATTGTGAAACTGAGACCGAAAACTCCGGTTGGGCAATCGTTGAAGGTCTATGCCGTGCTAACCTAGGCGATACAATTCCGTTGCGTTAAGACGCGAGGGAATTAGCCGGCGGGGGATCCAAAAGGGCAAGTCGCGAAGCGAAGATCGGTCGGAAGCCGACCAGCGCTGGCTGGTTGTTAGCAAGATGAGCGGCGAGATTATTCGGGTAGAGCCGCTGGTTTACCCAGTTGTTGAGCCGCTCCACTATCCTCGCAGCTACACAATGCAGCCGGAACCAACTCTGATTCTGTTATTTTGAGCTGCTAAATATTCACTATCATGCAAGAAGAAGCTATCGTCACAACTGTTGAACCGATTCTCAGCACAAATATCGGTGAAAGCCTTCAACTCGAATTTCTGAACGTCACCCTTCATTTGCTTCGAAGCGCGGAGTATCAAGGTAAGGTTTGTAAAGCCATCATAAAGGAGCCTGCCTGGCTCTTGATGCTCCAACCGTCTGCGCCGTTGGACGGGTACCTAATGGAACACGGCGAATCCTCCGCCAGTTTCGTTAAGGACGGCCGGATTGCGACAGGGTTGAAAGTTTCGATGGAATTGAACTGCCCGTAGTCATAGGCCCAGCGACGGAGGCGAGATTGACTAGTTATTGGCATTGTGGCATCCGGCCGGTCCGGGAGAATGACTCTTGATCGCGTCATCCCGGCCCATCCCGATGGTTATTTCGGACTTCCATGTGTCGTCCGCCTAAACGGCAAATACGCTACATTGCGGGTGACGACTGCTCTGACGAGACTATGTTTGAGCTGAACACCCCTGAATTGCTTTCCATAAAAGTTGGAGACGGTCCAACGCAGGCCCGATTCAGGGTGGCTGACCCGGCTCGACTCCGACAATTTCTGCCATAAGATGAGTAAGCCCGTTATCGAAGTCCAGACCCTTGGCGTGGCTGCGACAAGCAGCGGTTATTTGGCCACCCAGGTGAATCACGAATAGGCCTTTTCCGTCTAAATGAGGATGGACGAACAGCGAGTCGGCCTCGTGTGTCGCCTGGCAAAGTCATTGAATGACGTGGAAGCAATCATCGAACAGGTTGCGAAGGGAGGAGAGTATACTGCAGCAACGAAGGCGTGCACGGCTTCTCTAAGGCAACTCAATGCTGAACTGGGGGCCTGCCTGGCTTCGCTAAAAGAACGCCCTCCCCCGGACATGCTCGAGTTTGGGTGGTATCAATCTTGATCCCGGCGGGACAAATCTTAATGTCACATCGGACCAAAGCTAGCCCGCAAAAATCACGCGCTGGGTGAATCGACGAGCTGACTGCGGGCTAGAAAGCAGCAGGATTGTCCGGCGTAGCCGGAAAATTCTGCTGCCTGAGCCTGCATACTCACAAATTCTCTAAAAATTTGTGAGCGATGCAGGCTAGCCAAGTGCGCCCATTTTCTTTTCCCTATAGTATTGCCGTCGCACCCTTGTGACTCCGGCATGTCGCCGTAGGTTTACACTTGAGGTATAGCGCTGAAAGCGCGACTATGCCTAGACATGCCTAAGACCAGGAAGTCGAAGGTTGAACTTCCCAAGGGCACGGGTGCAAGTTCGCCGCAAGCGGGTCCAAAAGGAGCTGGCCGCTCCCGACCGGAAAAACCAAGAAGTCGTCAAACTTCCCGGAATACGAGTTCCACCCCCCCTGTCGAGCTTTCACGGGGTGACAAACTGGTCGTGGTCGGTATCGGCGCCTCGGCGGGAGGACTGGAAGCAATCACTGAGCTCTTGGACCACCTTCCTGACCGCACCGGAATGGCTTTCGTGGTCGTTCAGCATCTAGACCCACATCATGAAAGCCTCTTAAGCGAATTGCTTGGAAAACATACCAAGTTGCCGGTCAGAGAAGCGACCGAAGGAACAAAGGTCCAGCCGGATCGTGTTTATATTATTCCGCCAAACAAGAACATGACTCTCGAAAAAGGCGCACTCCGACTCGCGGCGCGCACTCTGCATCGAGGGCAACATATGCCCGTGGATATCTTTCTCCGCAGTCTGGCTCTGGATCGCGGCGGCCGGGCAGCAGGCGTCATTCTTTCCGGCGCAAATACTGACGGAGCTCTTGGGATTGAAGCCATTAAGGCCGAAGGGGGGATAACTCTTGCCCAAGACCCAATTTCGGCACGACACCGGGATATGCCGACTGCAGCGATCGAAACGGGCTGCGTCGATTTTGTGCTTCCGCCCGCGGCGATCGGGCAGGAATTGGCCCGAATCGACAAACACCCTTATGTTCGAACGTTGCCGCTGGTAGAACCGGAGACAGCTGTTGGGTCTACGCAACTGAAATCGGAAGGCGAGGCGGTTGAAGAACAGGCTCGTATCGACTCCGAGAGCGAAAGGAGCCGCGCCGCCCAAAGCGTCCAACGAATATTCTCACTCTTGCGCAGCAGCGTGGGCGTGGACTTCACGATGTACAAACCGGCCACTGTTCAACGCCGGATTCAGCGGCGGATGGCGCTCCTGCGGATAGAGAAAATTGAAGATTACGCTCGTCTTTTGCGCTCGAACGAAGCCGAAATCGTCGCGCTTTACCAGGACATTCTTATCAAGGTCACAAGCTTCTTTCGAGATTCAGCCGCTTTCGATTACCTGAAGCGGTGGATTTTTCCGCGGATGCTTAAATGGCGGTCCAAGGATGATTCACTGCGGATTTGGGTCCCCGGCTGTTCGAGCGGCGAGGAAGCTTATTCAATTGCGATCTGTCTGGCTGAATATCTAGGCCGCCGGCGATCGGACTTCCCGGTTCAAATCTTTGCGACAGACCTCAGTGACGCGTCCTTGGATCGGGCGCGCGACGGGATCTATATCGAAAATATCGCATTAGACATATCCGCTGAACGGTTGCGACGCTTCTTTGTAAGAAACGGGCGCAACTATCAGATCGTCAAATCCATCCGGGAAATGGTCATTTTTGCGAGACAGAATCTCGCCAAGGATCCCCCCTTTTCGCGTCTCGATCTTATCAGTTGCCGAAATGTGCTGATTTATCTTGGCGCGACACTACAAAAGAAGATCTTTCCGATGTTTCACTATGCATTGCGACATGGGGGGTTCCTGTTGCTCGGCAACTCGGAGAACATTGGAGAGTTTACCGACCTTTTCGCTCAGGTAGATAAGCGCTCACGGATTTTTGTTCGGAAGGATAACGTCCCCCATGGCCGGTTTGAACCCTTTGCCGCGCTCTTGGCTGCATCCGCGGAACGCGCCGACTTTCGCTTGGCAACGGCGGGCCCCCCGCCAAGCCGGCAACGCTCGGTAGCATCTTCTGCGGTCGCTGAGAAGGCTGACGTCGACCTTCAGCGGGAAGTCAACCGAATCTTGCTTCAGCGCTATACGCCATCCGGAGTTGTCGTCAGCGATGAATTAGAGGTCGTGCAATTTCATGGAAAAGGGCAGAAATACTTCGAGCCGGCTCCGGGGAAAGCCAGCTTCAACATGTTGAAGCTGATAAAAGAGGGGCTCGCCGTCCAAAGCAGAGCAGCCGTGGCTTCGGCACGGCGAGAAGGTAAGACCGTTAAAAAACGTGCAACCTTCAGCGACGACACCGGGATTCATGAAATCGAGCTGGAAGTCATTCCGCTGAAGGTCGGGGAGGAGTACAACCGGCATTTTCTTATTCTTTTCAATGAACTCTCGTCCGCCGTCGACGCTCCGGCAGATATCAAGACCCGAGGAGATAGGTCAGACGCCCGCCATCGCGAAGATGGTCGTATGGTTGGAGCACTCAGGCAAGAGTTGGGAGCCACACGCCAATACCTTCAGACCATTATTGAGGAGCAAGACGCGTCAAACGAGGAGATAAAAAGCGCCAATGAAGAAATCCTCTCAAGCAATGAAGAATTACAGTCTACCAACGAGGAGCTGGAAACGGCCAAAGAGGAACTGCAGAGCAGCAATGAAGAGTTAGTTACTGTCAACGAGGAACTCCAGAATCGAAATATCGACCTCGCTTTGGCAAATAACGACCTAACCAATCTGATTAATTCGGTCAATTTTGCTATAGTCATTCTTGGTAGCGATGGACGCATCCGACGCTTTACCCCGGTCGCAGGGCATCTTTTTAACTTAATCCCGGCAGATGTCGGCCGGCCTTTCACTGATATATCCTCAAACCTCCAAGTAGCCAATCTTCCGGAATTAATCGATCAGGTGGTCGAAACAATTACTCCAAGGGAGGCAGAAGTCCAGGAACGCGAGGGCCGTTGGTACAAAATGAGCATTCGGCCTTACCGGACCGCAGACAAAAAGATAGACGGCGCGATTTTGTCCCTCGTGGAGATTGACACGCTGAAGCGCAGTTTGGAGGAGGCCAAGCAATCCCGGGATTTTGCAGAAGCGGTAGTGGCCACTATTCGCGAACCCTTGATCGTGCTCGATTCAAACTTTCAGGTAAAAAGTGCTAATACTGCTTTCTATCAAACCTTTCAAGCAACGCGCGATCAGATCACCGGGCAGCCATTCGATGCTCTAGGAAACGGCCAGTGGAATATTCCCAGCTTGCGTACGCGCCTTGAGGAGATCCTCGAAAAGGGAAGTCGATTTGAAAATTTTGTTGTAGAACATGATTTCCCCGACTTGGGCCGAAAACGCATGCTATTAAGTGCCCGTCGCATTGATGCTCAGAGCGAACGGTCTCCCTCGATTCTGCTCGCGATTGAAGACACCACAGAAAGGCGGCAAGTGGAGCAAGAGATACTGGCGATCAGCGAACGTGAGCAGCGGCGCATGAGTCAAGATCTTCACGACGGATTGGGTCAACAGCTCACAGGTATTGCCTTTATCGTTCAAGCCTATCTCAACGAGCTGGAGCGGGAAACTCATCGTGCGCTCACGGAATGGCTGGAAAAATTGCTTGAACAAATAAACCAGGCTGCGGCCCTGACGCGCGAGCTCGCGCGAGGCTTGCATCCTATGCAGCTAAAGGCGGGTCACTTCAAAACAGCCATGCAGGCACTGGCCAGCAATGTCGAAAGCCTTTTCAAGGTCGTTTGCACCTTTCACGCTGATGAGCCCTGTTTAGTTCCGGGCGATTCGGACGAGACGGCTAGTCATCTTTATCGGATCACGCAGGAAGCGATAAATAATGCACTCAAGCACGGAAAGGCAAAGCGGATCGCGATTACTTATACTCACGACGATCAAGCGAAGCGAAGAACTTTATCTATCGCAGACGATGGCTCCGGGATCCGCCAGTTGCCCCGCGCAGGCGTTGTAACGAAGGGCATGGGGTTGCAAATTATGCGGTATCGTGCTGAGGCGATCGGCGGAAGGCTGCATGTTGCTCGAGGCACAAATAACGGCACTGTCGTCAGCGTCAGTTTCGGAGACGGAACAAAGCCGGACTAAATGAATTGGGCCAAGCATCGTCAGGGCGTACTTATCCGGGCATTTTTCGCTGACAGCAAAACCTGCATCGCTCAAGGCATTTTTAAAGCTAGCTAAGATAGTGAGCGCTGCAGACCAAGGAGATGACTTCAGGGAGAACCTTGCGGCGAGGAAGCGACGGATTCTGTTAGTGGACGATCACCCGGTGGTGCGACAGGGCCTTGCCCTGCTGATTAATCAAAGAAAAGACCTTTTCGTTTGTGGCGAAGCTGGAACTGTT